>NZ_CP098519.1 GCF_023703795.1 Haloplanus sp. HW8-1
TATATAGGCTATTCTATAATAGAATACTATTTTAGAATAGTATAACTGGAAGAGATAGTATTCTATCTATACTATTCGCGGCAGATTTAACTTGAGGGGAGTTGATACGCTGAATAGCATGAGTGGCTCAGATAGCAAGAATAGCATAGATAGAACGAATAGCCCAAATAGCCCATATGATTCGGTACAGACCGATGGGAACTCTCGGGCTGTTTCGGTGTGTATGCTGAAGGGAGGCGTCGGCAAATCGACGATTGCGGTCAACCTCGCCCGACAACTGGCCGCACACGAACACGATGTCCTCCTCATCGATCTTGACCCGAACGGCCACGCGTCCGTGGGGCTGGGGTTTGACGACCAGTACCACAACACCGAGGAAACCATCGGCGACGTCTTCTTCAACGATGCTGACCCGACTTCAGTTGTCTACGATACCAGCTATGAGTTCGATATCCTCCCGTCCAGCGAGGACTTAGAACAGGTCGAGCGGGAGATCGTCGTCGGCGACGTATTCCAACCCTCTGCGCTGCTCAAACGGGAAGTCGTCGACCCACTCCTTGGGGACACGTACGATTATATCGTCACAGATTCGCCGGCGTACCGATCCCGACTCACGGACAACGCGCTCGTCGCGACGGCGAACTTGGTGCTTCCGCTCGCCCCGGGGAACGAGGCGATGGCCGGCTTGGAGCGAACCATCGAGCGACAGATCTCACCGCTTCGGCAGCATATGGACGTCGACGTTCTGTCACTGGTTCCGAACATGTTGAGCGGCCGTATCGACCAGCAGACTCAAGATCGACAGCTCCTCGAACGTCTCAACTCGCACGATAACCTTCAGGACCGCATCCCGAATTTCGCGAGAATCACGGACTGGGAGGCTGTCGACGCCGGCGATCTCAAACCCTCACCGGGCATCCGGGACCGAACCAGCATCACGAAGGCCTATGGCGAGCGCAAACCCCTGCTGGACTACGACCCTGACTGTGACCAGTTGCAGTGTTTCAACGAGTTGGCGCACATCGTCGAGGCAGGTGAGGTGGTCCGCCATGTCTGACGACGATCCGTTTGCCGACCTCGGGGAGACACTCGAAGATGAACCGGACGACGAACCCCAGGATACGGATGACGCGTCTGGATCGGGAGGCGACGAAGAGACGCCCTCTCAGGAACCCGTCGAACGACGAAATCCGATGACCGATTCAGCGTTCAGCTATGAGGCCGCCAAACAGCGGCCTTTCTACGCCAGGGAGGCTACGATCGAGGACTTCGATTCTTGGTTGAAGTACGAACTGGAACGCGAGCTCAACCAGCAGGGCTACCAGAACATCGTCGTTAGGGAGATGACTGATGCTCTTCTCCGAACCGTCGTGGAGGAAGATCTCGTAGACGAAGTGGCCGAACGATTCGAACAAGCCCGCGAGTCTGCTTCTTCAGAATCGACTGAATAGCGTACTATTCCAAAATAGAATACTATTCTACAATACCCCAGCAGCAACCTCAGAATAGTCTGATTCCGCCTCTATATGGTGGACTCAGTTGAGACCCATAACCTCGGAGGATATATTTGATGTGTGCCTTCTATTCAACAGATGTTGTGCTGTTCAAAATCCGGAGTAAGAGTCAGTACTGGTTCTCAACTCATTTATTAACGATTTTAATAGATATTCATTTGTCAATAATGAATACATCAATCTACTACCTGTGAAACCCACTCTTAGGCTGTAAAATCTAGTTATGGGCAATTACGGCGATACTCTCAAATTGGTCCAGAATAGTGAATTATATAACAAGATGAGTCCGGAACCCACGTCTCCCGACTACGGAGCCGACGCGTTCCTCGCGCGGCTGGCGATAGAAGGTCCAGCACCGATCCTCGCCGCAGAGGCCGCCACCGGAACCGTCGTGGCGGTAAACGAGGCTGCGACCGAGCTGTTCGGTCGCAACCGCTCTTCGCTTATCGGGATGCACCAGACCGAACTTCACCCTCCAGAGACTGAGACGCGCCATCAAGAAGGGTTTCAGGCAGTCCAAGACGGGCGGGAGAAACACGTCCGCGCCGACGCGGAGGAGCCGGTAACGATTCTGCGCGCCGACGGGTCGACGGTGCCCGTCGACGTGAGGTCAACGACGTTTACACACGCGGGCACCGAGTACGTCCTCGGAATCTTCCAAGACGCCAGCGAACGCATGGAGAACTTGGCTCGGCTCGAACAGCAGGCGGCCGCGATGGACCTGACGACCTCCGGTATTGCGTTATTAAACGGTGACGGTGAGTACACGTACCTCAACGACGCCCACGTCACGATGTTCGGGTACGACGACGCCGAGGAGCTGCTCGGCGGGACCTGGCGGCAGATATACGCGGACGACGTCATCGAGCGAATCGAAACCGAGGTTCTCCCGGTCGTCGAGGAGACGGGGTCGTGGGACGGAGAGTTGGTCGGCGTCAAACGGGACGGCACGCCGATTACACAGCGCGTGTCGCTCGCACAGCTTCCCGACGGGGGAATCACCTGCGTTAATCTCGATCTCACCGAACAAGAACGCCGACTCCGTCGCCTTGAGGAGACACGTTCGCTTGCCGAAGAGCTGATGACTGCAGACGATTACGAGGACGTGATCGATACTGCGATCGAGGGAGTGACGGAGATTATTGATCGGCCGTTCTCTGGGTATTGGGCACACGAACCTGCTGGGACGGATACAGCGAATCCGACTGGAACTGCGGAAACCGCGACTGACGTGCTCGTTCCGGTGTCTGTCTCCAGTAGCGGAGCGTCGATTGTCGAGGAGGTACCGCCATTTCGCCCCGGTGAATCGCTTGCGTGGGAGGCGTTCGATGCTGGGACGCCGGCATACTATCCGAATGTCGCCGCTGAGGTGGGCGTTCACAACCAGGACACGCCAATCGGTACCGAATTTATTGTCCCTATCGACGACGATGGCGTGTTTCTCGTCGGATCGCCGGAAACGGACAATCTCAGTGAGGACGAACGCGAGCTCATTTTGATCGTCACACAGTACCTCCAGACGGCAATCGAACTCGTCGCGCAGCGACGTCAACTACGTACTGCGCGCGACCGCATAGCGTCAGAACGCAATCAGCTCGAACGTGTCATGAATACAGTCCCGCAGCTGATATTCGCGAAGAACACCGACGGCGAATTCTTGCTCGCGAACGAAGCGGTCGCTGACGCGTACGGTACCACCGTCTCGGATCTGATCGGTTCGACTGATGCCGACTACACGGCCGAGCCCGACGAGGTGGACGCATTCACCGACGACGATAGACGGGTGATTGAGACCGGCGAGCCGCTCCATCGCACCGAGGAGACGCTGACCGACGCCGCGGGCAACGAACGGGTCTTAGAAACGTGGAAAATACCATTCAAGCCGGCCGACAGCGATGAGGACGCGGTACTCGGCGTCGCCAACGACATCACCGATCTCACCGATGCGCGTGACGAACTCGACCGGCAGCGCCGGTTGACGAACCTCTACGCCGTGAGCAACCGCGTATTCAAATCAGCGGATCCGGAAGACGCGTTCGACGCGTGCGTCGAGGCGGTCGCCGACGTGGTGACGGCCGACGAGATCGCGATATACGATCGCAATACGTCAGAGGGGGAGCTGGTTCGGCTCGCGACCGCGGGAGACAACGCCGACTCACGTAGCCGACGGCGAATTCACCCGGGCGAGACGGACCTCTGGCGAGCGTTCACCGAGTCAGACACGTGCTGGCTCCCGGCCGACGCCGTTATCGAGGTGGACGGCGCGGCCGAGAAGCGGGCACTCGTCACGCAGCTCGGTGAGACGAGCCTGTTGAGCGTAGTCGTCGACGAACGGGACGAGACGTTGGAATCGTTTATTGGGGCGGTGAGCCAGCAGGTCTCGGCAGCACTCACACAACTCCGCCAGGAAACGTCGATAGCGGGGCTCTCGAATGATGTCGCCAGGACCCAGCGGCAAGCGGACCGCTACCAGAACCTGTGGGAGGGAGTGGTCGACGCTATTGAAGCGATCGTGACTGCGGAGACGTCGGCGGCAGTGCGTGAGGCGGTTGTCGACTTCGGCGATCGTGTGGCGGAGTACGCGTTCGTCGGGACGTACGATCCGGTCACAGAGCGAATTTCCCCGGTCGAAGTGTCCGAGGCTGGTGGACCGTCGAAGCTGTACGAAAACGACGGGCAGGCGTTCCCCGCGATCACCGCTGCCTCACAAAACGAACCAGAGCGTGTCGTCGATGGACAAGAGACTGGGGGAAGTCACGGCGAGTGGCTTAACCGACTGCTCCATTTCGGCTACCGGGAATCGCTCGCGGTTCCAGTGAGCCATTACGGGACCGTCCACGCCGTCGCTGAGTTCATCAGTACAGATGCCGAGCGCTTCGCCGAACCAGAACGCCAAGCAGTTGGTGCGGTTGCGGACGCCGCCGGAATGCGCCTGTCAACGCTTGAGTCCGCGAGCGCGTCGAACGCACCGATCGCCTTCGACCTCGAATGTCAGGATCCGTCGCCGCTCTTTCCGGGCCTCTCGACGTCCGGTACAATCGTCGTCGAACACGTCGCGCTAACGGACAGAGAAAACTTTCACCTTACCGGTCGCGTCGACGGCTACACCGAGACCGCATTTCGTGACTACGTCGCGGCGACGCCGGGCATCGAACTAGACAGCATCGACTCGATCGACAGCAGCGTCCACGAGATTGCTGTGCGGATGAGAGATACACCAGACCGGTCGCTAGCCTCGGTTCGCGACGTACTCATGCGGACAGACACACAACTGAGCAGTGTCCGTTCCCGCCCGAACGCTGACGTGTTGGAGTTCTGGACCACGGACCCGGGAGTAATCGGTCGGGTCCGCGAGGAGTTGTCTACCGTCTCAGATTCGTGTCAGCTCGTCTCGAAGCGCCATCTGTCCGGGTCAACCGGTAGACGCGACGAGTCGGCCGGGAATACAGAGTTGACGAGCCGACAGCAGGAGATCGCCGAAACAGCGCTCCAAGAAGGATACTATGATGATCCGCGGGGTATCAACGGTGCCGATCTCGCCGACCGGTTCGACGTGTCTTCGTCGACGCTCCACCAGCATCTGCGCGCCGCGGAGTCGAAGATCATCCGCGGCTTCTTCGAGTGACAAACGGTTGTGAACTACTACTGAGACACGGACATATTTGGTATCTATTCTGTCTGCCACATATCTTCGGGCGTAGAAATAGTATTGACACTGAAAGATTAGCAAGTATGACCTCGGGACGGAATAACGCGCTGCGGCTCTCGATGAAGGGCCCTCTATACCCGATACCGCCGCGGGCGGGTGAGACTGAGTGAGCATCCAGCCGTCTGAGTTGACTATGATGGTGTACGAGTATCTGAACCGGCCCACTGAACCCACCCCGACTGCGACGAGTGAAGACCGTTCGTCATGGGTCGACTCTTCCGTCTACGTCGACGACTACGGGAACAAGCTAGTTGACCGGCTTCTCGCAGCCGAAAGGCATCCCGGTGAGGCCTTCGAAGCCGTTTTACACCCGTCTCCAGAAACGATCGCACCGGCTTTCATCACCGATGTTGCGGTCCACTACGACGACATCGTTGGATTTGCTGCGCCGAGCTCCCAATTATATGATGACCTCTTTTACGCCATGTACGCGGCGATGACCGAGAAGGGCGCGGTGTTGACGACGAAGTACCCACGCCATGAGGTTCGCTCGCGGCTCTCGACGATGGACCCTCTCGTCATCGATTCTACCCCTGGTGCCGAGACCGACGGCGGTGTTGACGTCGCGACTACCGACTCCGGACCGGTCCGATGCGGTGACCTCACTTCACTTGGGGTCGCCGCCGAACGCGCGACGACGCAGCTCGCGACGGGTGATCGAACGGGAACATTCGCGATCGCGACGTTGACCCAACTGCTGGCGCATCATGACTCAACTGCACTCGATAGGTTCCTCCACGAACTGGTCGGCCAGTGGCGAAATCAGGGCGTCGGCGGGCTCATCCACCTGCCACCAGCGAGGGACATCGACGGTTCCAGCTGGTTTGGGTCGGCACACTTCGATTACGTTATTGAGATGCGAACCGACGACGGCCAGATTGAGGCGCGAGTGTGTGGGAAGCGAGATGTTGCCCCCACATGGCAGGTGGTTGGCTCGGCGCCGTGCTCGGATAGTGAAGCGTCGGCCCAAGCAGTGGACCGACAGCCTTCCGGAATAGTCGATGAAGACGGCGGCGAGTCTACCCCGGAGTGAATACGGTACTGTTACCCGACGAGTCCGTGTCACAACCCGGCCTCGGTTGCTGGGTTTCGGATCGCTGACCCTCGTTGTGAGACGGGGCTTTGCCGACCCTTCCACACGCCTCGCAGTTTGTACGGTATGCCCCCTAGGACATCTGCCCGGGTGCGGCTAAACCCAGATTACGGTTTGCTGACGACGTCGGAACGCGAAGCACAACTTCGGTACCTGTGTCGGTCACGTCGACGTCGATCTCCCCGCCGAGTACCGAGACTAACATCCGAATCAGCCAGATCCCGAGCCCAGAACCGTGCTGTAACGGCGTCTCTTCGCCGGTGACGAGTACCTCCCGCTCGATATCTGGCATGCCAGGCCCGTCGTCGGCCACGACGATCTGGAGCCAGCCGTTGTCGACCTGTCTCACCGATACGTTGACGTACGGGTCTTCTCGGTCTCCTGCGGCCACCGCGTTCTTTATCACCTCGGTAACTGGGTGTGTAAGCCATCGTGAGACTGTCTCGTCGGTCGCGTCGACAGAGACAGCGATCGTTGCGTCCGAGTGGTCATCTCGTACCGCCGTTGCGGCCGTTTCAGTGACCTCAGCGATGTTAACGCTCGACTCGTCGTGTGGTATCTCCCGTATCGCGCGATCGATCACCTGCATTTTGTTCGTAAGTCGTTCCCATCCGTCGAATATACGCGTCAGTCGGCGGAGATGATCTTGACGACAGTCAGCGTCCGGTTCCTCGGCGAGCATCGTTGTCCATCCCACGAGCTTGTTTAAATCGTTGCGGACGTTGTGTCGGACGACCCGCTGGAACACTTGTAAATGCTGTCGCTGTCGCGTCTTCACGGTGATATCCTTCCCCTCAACGGCGATCAGCGTGATTTCACCAGCGGCGTTACGAATCGGCTTGAACGATACGTCGATGCGTGCGAGACCATCTGGACCCTGTAGTTCTCCTTCGGTCTGGACGAGTTCACCGTCACCCGCGCGGTTGACCGCCTCACAAACCGTGAGTCCGTGGTTCGGATCAAGGTTCAGCCACGGGAATTTGTCGATTGGTTCACCAACTATAGTCGACCGATCCACACCGATGCGTGTAACCAGCGTATCGTTCACGTCAGTCACGATTTTATTGGGGCGGACTAACGCGGTAAACTGGTGCGGGCTGTTAAACACTGCCTCCAGTCGCCGAGTGTACTTCTCGCGTTCAGAGATATCGATGAACAGCACATCGGTACCTACGACTTCGTCGTCGACGGTGCGCGGGATCGCCCGTAACAGACACGGGACCGTGTCGCCGTCCGTCGTCACGAGCGTGCGTTCCGCAACGGTAAGATCGCCGCTAAGCGCGCGTTCGTAGCCGTCTGTTTGGAGCGAATCGGCCGAGGTATCGTCGTAAAACTCACTGAGCGGCTGTCCAACCACCGCTTCGCGCTCGTACCCCAGCGCGTCGGAAAACGACCGGTCACAGGCCTCAATGACTGCTTCGCCGCCAACGGCCCGAGTTTGAACGAACAGCAGCGGGCCCTGATCAAACAGTTTCGACGCCCATTTCACACGCTCGGAGCGCTTCGTCGCGTCTCGCCCCATCGCCAGCACACTGGCAGAGCCATCACCCGCATCACTCACAACGGTGTGTAGATCTATCCACGTGACTTCGCTGTCATCCGTCCCGATTCGTATCGTCTCAGCAGCCGGGTCACCGGTCTCGATCGGGCGCCGCAGGGCGTCAGCGGCACGTTCGCGGTCCTCCGGATAAACTACTGCTTGCCATTCGTCTATCGTCGTCGGGCTCGCTCCGACCGTCTCTCGTAAAGTGGCGTCCAACGTGACTGTGTTGGTACTGAAGTCCCACTCACCGATGCCCGTCTCCGTCCCGCTGAGGACGAGTTCCAGCCGCTCAGTCTGGTTTCTGAGCTCTCTGATCCGCCGTCGTTGCTCGGTAATATCGTGTTGAACCCCGATGTAGTTTGTCACGATTCCGTTTGCGTCTCGAACCGGCGTCACGGAGAGCTTCGCCCAGTACGGTTCACCCCCCGCGGTGTAGTTTCTCAGCTTAGTTGTTATCGGTCGCTCGGTTTCGATCGCCGTACGGATTCGCTTTGTCGTCTCCGAATCTGATCCGGGGCCCTGGAGGAATCTCGGGTTTCGGCCGAGAGCCTCTGACCGCTCGTATCCGGTTAGCTGTACAAATTCCTCGTTAACGTACACCAACGGGTTCCCCGGTTGGGTTGGGTCCGTAATCTGGATGCTGGTCCCTGCTTCGTCCAGCGCCCGCTCTTTTAATGCGAGTTCGTGTTCCCGTGCTTCACGATCGCTCACGTCACGCACCGTACAGACCATTCGGGATGGGGTGACCATCGTCAGGGACAGCTCCGCCGGGAACGTCGTTCCATCTGGCCGACTTCCCGTTACTCGCCCCTGCCAGTGACCATCGCGTTCGAGCGCGTCGAAAGCTTCCTTCTCGATCCGTGCCGCTTCATCCGCAGCGTATAGCTCCCGCCAACTTCGACCGAGTAGCTCCTGTTTGCTGTCGAATCCGTACATATCGACGTGCGTCTGGTCGATATAGACGTACGCCTCGTCGTCAAGGATGGCGACGCCATCGGCGGCGTCCTCGATCGCCTGTTGAAACGCACCGAGGCGAATATCCGAGGCGATCTCGCCTGTCGGGTCACGGGTCTGGGAGCTAATACGGTCGAGTGCCGCGGCGAGTGACCCTGCTGCTCGCTCGAGAACATCACGGACAGCGGCCTCGTCCAACGCGGTCGCGAGATCGTGGTGATCCCAGCCAACCGATAGCACACGCTCGGAATCGATCGGAACGAAAAGTTCCTGACGCGGAAGCCAGCGGTTATCATCCGGTGCGATTGGTCCGGCCACCCCGTCAGTTCGAACCGGCGCATCAGCCGTGAAACATCGCTTGATTAGAGCTGCGTCTGGTGAAGGGATTCGAGCCGACCGACCCGTATGGCGTTCGGAACCGAACAACGGTGGGGACGGCTGTTCCGGCGATTGGGCATTCTCGGGGTTACTACCATGCTCGTTGCGGTTTCGCCACACGGTAATAACTGTGTCCCCCAGTGTGGTACGGACCGCAGTCAGTGTCCGATCAATAGCGCCACCTACTGTCTCTTCTCGGTTGAGATCGATGCCGAGGTTGAACAGTGCGTCATCGGTCATCTCGTCACAACTGGTCATCTGTCTGTGTTGCCAGCGGTTCAGTCGAAGACGACTGCGCGGTCAGGTCGTCAATCGATGTCTGAATGGCCCAGAGTTGCTCCACCACTGCCCAGAGCGGATCGCCGAGTTCAGTATCCGAAGTGTTGCTAGCGGCGGTCCAGACGTATTCTTCGGCCTCGGCAAACGCCGCTGCCGCCGCTTCGAGAGCCGCTTCGGTCGATTGCTGTGCGCGTGCGTCGGCTGACAGTCTATGGTGTGCTGGCCGTGTGGGGAACGCGTCTGCGTCGACGACCTCGATCCATCCGTCATGTGTCACAGTCACGAATACATCGTCGTATCGAAACGAAAGGGTCCCCTCTTCAATACGCGTTGTTGAACTATCCGGACCACCAAACAGGAGGTTGATTGTGTCGGCGTCAATATATCTGTCGAGACGCCGGAGATTTTTCGCATCTGTATTTTTAAACTCGGAGACAGCAGTGAATACAGCGTCGAGTGCTGACCGAGTAGTCGTCGGATCAAACCGAGTAACTGACGAGTCCGAGTTCATAGGTCTGTCAATATACATAAATAGTGGATCAATATATTTCGTCTCGCGGACCACTCCGCCTCTCATGGCCTATACCGGATATGTACGTGTGCGCGACTCTCGACAGACATCCGCTGGTACACTTCATAAGACAACCGCGATTATCGAATCAGTCACAGATCGCCTGGCTTAGAGCGGAAACCCGCGTGACTCGATGGTCCATTCGAGCCACGCGTTTTGCCTCTGACAGATTCCTCACTTCGTCGATAGCGTCAACCTAGTCTAGAGGTCGACAGGTTTCAGTCAGTCGAAGAAAAGTTATTTTCTTTGGCGGAACAGTCCGGCATCGAACAAAAAAATCGAATATTTGGGGGTAAGAGGCTGTGCTGAATCGCCATACAGCAGCAAGCTTGTATGTGGGTTAGCCAGATACGCCTCTGAGTTCGGGGGCAGCGTTGTCATTCACTGTGTCTACTCATCCTCCGTATCTGTTGCGGCCAAAATCTCAGGATACCGGTTCCGTATCGTCATCTCGCTCACGTCCGTAGCATCAGCGATATCTGTCTGTCGGAGCGACTCATCGCATCGCTTAGCGGCCGCGTACAATGCCCCAGCGGCGATGCCTACCGGATGTTTCCCGCTGTGAACGCCGTTTTCAACCGCTATTCCGGCGAGACGTCGTGCCTCTCGCTCTGTTGCGTCCGTACACTCCACGTCCGACGCGATCCGTCCGATGAACGAACGGGGGTCTGTCGGGGCGATTTCTAACCCGAGTTCACGTGAGACGTGTCGATATGCCCGCTCAACGCGAATTTGTTCGACGCGGCTCACTGCCGAGACCTCGTCGGTAGAGCGCGGGACACCGTCCATGCGACTCGCCGCGTATATCGCCGCAGTGGCGACGCTTTCAACGGCTCGACCCGTAACGAGTCCGTCCGCAAGTGCGCGACGATAGATGACGCCTGCTGTCTCTCGGGTGCTGTCCGGCGCACCAAGCGCGGAAGCCATGCGGTTGATCTCACCGAGTGCATGTATGAGATTCCTATCCGCAGATGAGCGCCGTCGGAAGCGCTCATCCCACCGTCGCAGGCGGCGCATCTGTTGTCGCTGTTCTCCTGACAGCGCGTTCCCCTTCGCATCTGTGTTTTGCCACCCAATCATCGTCGACAACCCCTTATCGTGTAAGAGGTTCGTGCTTGCTGGTCCGACGCGGGAGTCCTCATCGCCGGTGCCGTTCGGCGTGTACAGTTTGATGTTCGTATCAAGCGTCGCGTCTGAAACGACGAGTCCACAGTCGTCACAGACCGCATCAACCTCATCATCGGCTCGACGAAGTCGCCCGTGACACTCCGGACACGTAGTCTGACTGTGCCGTTCGTCCCCATTCTCCACCGAAACTGCGTCGGTAACAGACTGTCCGTCGCCAGTTTCGCTCGATGAGGGCGCATCAGTACCGTTTTTGCGGGAAACTGTGTCCGGTCGCTCTTCGTTAGTGCGCTCGTTCATCAAGTCGAATCACCTCTCGTGACCGGGGCAGAACAGACGCGTTCGACTGTGTGTCTGGCCAGTACTGTTCATTATGGGCTCTGAGCCGGCGTTGAGTCGCTGATCCTGATACCATGCGCGGTAACTCTCGTAGCAACCGCAGATGGAACTGACCACACTGTCTCGGTGGGTACTGTCACTCCATCGATCGCGAGACAGACGAGTTTCCCTCGTCCCCGCCGCGCCGCAACAACAAATTCAAACCGACGTGATCGGTCGTCAGTCGCTGTCACGTGGATCGTTGAGAGCCCGTTCACACTCTCCCACGTTGTCGTGTCGACGACCCTGAGGTCGCCTGCGGGAGTGACAGCAGTCGAGTCACAGGCTGGACAGGACCCCTCGTGTGGGCTTGTCCCAAGATACCCATAATCGGTGTCACACGCAAAGCAGTGTTCCATGGTCAGAGACTAGTACCGATCCACGATCGTCTCTGCGATATGTGCCCGACCGGAACATGCTGGACAGGCAACTACGTCACCACCGTCTAACCCGAACACGGTGACGAATCGCTGTGAGACGTGTCCGCCGCAGTGGGCGCATTCCGGCATCAAATTACCCCAGCGAGCCCTCCATCTCGAGTTCGACGAGCCGGTTGAGCTCAACGGCGTACTCGATCGGCAGCTCTTCGGTGATAGGCTCGATGAAGCCCGAGACGATCATCTGCTTGGCGTCGTCGTCGTCGAGACCGCGCGACTGGAGGTAGAAGATGTCCTCGTCGCCGATCTTGCCGACGGTCGCCTCGTGGGCGACGTCGACCTTCGACTCGTTGATCTCCATGTACGGCATCGTGTCCGACGTCGACTCGTTGTCGAACATCAGCGCGTCGCACTCCACGGCGGTCGAGGAGTTCTCCGCGCCGTCCGCGATGTGGACGAGGCCGCGGTAGTTCGTGCGGCCGCCGTCCTTCGCGATCGATTTCGACTCGACGGTGGACTTCGTGTCCGGCGCGTTGTGGTACACCTTCGCGCCGGTGTCGATGTCCTGGCCCTCGCCCGCGAAGGCGATGGTGATGTGGTTGTCGGAGGCGCCGCGCCCCTTCAGGATCGACGACGGGTACAGCATCGTCGCCTTCGACCCCATCGAACCGGAGATCCACTCCATGCGCCCACCCTTCTCGGCGATGGCGCGCTTCGTGTTCAGGTTGTAGGTGTTCTTCGACCAGTTCTGGACGGTCGAGTACTGGACGTGCGCGTCCTCGTCGACGAACACCTCGACGCCGCCACAGTGAAGATTGAACTTCGAGTACTTCGGCGCCGAGCAGCCCTCGATGTAGTGAACCTCCGAGCCTTCTTCGGCGATGATGAGCGTGTGCTCGAACTGGCCCATCCCCTCGGAGTTCATGCGGAAGTACGCCTGCACCGGCATGTCGACGGTGGTGTTTTCGGGCACGTAGACGAACGAGCCACCCGACCAGATGGCGCCGTGGAGCGCCGCGAACTTGTTGTCGCTCGGGGGGACGCACTTCGTCATGAAGTGCTCGCGGACGAGTTCTTCGTGCTCTTGGACCGCCTCGTCCATGTTACAGAAGATGACGCCCTTCTCCTCCCAGCGCTCCTGCATGTTCTGGTAGACAACCTCCGATTCGTACTGCGCGCCGACGCCGGAGAGGGCGTTTTTCTCGGCTTCGGGGATGCCCAGCTTGTCGAAGGTGTCTTTGATGTCGTCTGGAAGTTCGGTCCAGTCGTCCACGCCGGCGCGGACGTCGACGTCCGGCCGAATGTAGGGGACGATCTCGTCGACATCGACCTCCGAGAGGTCCGGCTGGCCGGGCCAGTCGGTCGGCATTGGCATCTCTTGGAACTGTTCGAGCGCGCGCAGGCGCCGCTCCAGCATCCACTCCGGTTCGTCTTTGTCCTCCGAGATGACGCGGACCGTCTCCTCGGTGAGCCCCTTCTCGGTCTGGAAGGCAGACTTCTCCTCCTTTTTGAACTCGAAACGGGCCTCGGTGTTCGTCTCTTTGAGATCGTCTTGTTTTGAACTCATCAAAGTATTCTTCAGAGACTACAAATATAAGTGTGGTGCGCTGGAACACACTTTAGTAACTTATACTGGTTTCTTTAACGAAAGTGAATAACTTTGTGTAGTTTAATTTGGTTTCTCTACCTAGTAGAATTTAATATGTGGCGAGAGGGCTATTGCGTACAAACAGGACCACCGTCATTTGTTAGCGAGAACGACTCGACAGCATTCAATCGCCGCTTCGATGTGGCGGTCGGCGACGGAATCATCCGTTTCGTCAGCCGACTCAAGCAGTGTAGCAACTTGCCGAACCCGTTTCTGTCTGGTTTGCGTGTCAAGATCATTACTAGTAGCATCGCGGGCGACGGCTTCTGCCTCTCCGAGCCATCGGTTCGTCGCTGGCGGTACTGGGCGATCTGCGGTCGCAGTTAGGTGGGTCGCCAGTGCGTCGACCGCAGCCCGCGGCTCGGTTGGGATGTCGATTTCGTCCGTCATTGTTGGTGTATTCGCATCCACTGTGAAGAATTGTTGCGCCAAGCTACACTCCAGATGCTTGCGAATGTCTCTAGCCTAGCACGACCTCTTGTTCGCCTATCGTAACATGTCTGCGGTATCTGTCTGGGCTTGTTCGAGAGACACACCAGACGACACAACCCCATGCGCAACCGAGAACGACTATGATCGAGTCGCTCCTCCGGATTGACGTCATGCTCTTCGTCCTCATCGGCGTACTGGGCGGCGCGCACTGTATCGGGATGTGCGGTCCGCTTGTGACGATGTACTCGAAGCAGATGACGCCGCAGCCTGACGGCGGGGCGGTGACGGCCAACGACGGGCGTGCCGGTCATCTCACGACCTACGAGGTTCGCCAGCACTTCCTGTTCAACGTCGGCCGGGCGACGACGTACGCAATTTTTGGGGCCCTCTTTGGTGCACTTGGGAGCGTCGTGTTCGTCACCGCTGACCAGTTGACACCGATCGCTGATCTCCTGCGGGGTGCTGTCGGTCTCGCGGTAGGGGGATTCATCGTGGCGACGGGCGTTCGGTACGTCATCGGGGGGAGTGGAGGCGATATCCGAATACCCGGCGTACAGCGCGTCACGTCGTGGCTTGCGACGAGAGTTCACCGACACGTGAATAGCCCGAGTATTGTCGGCCTCGGCGCCGTCCACGCGCTTCTTCCCTGCCCGATGCTGTATCCCGCGTATCTGTTCGCCTTCGCGAGCGGATCCCCGACCACTGGGGCAATCGCTCTCGGCGCCCTCGGTATCGGGACGATCCCGGCCGTCTTCCTCTATGGAACGATTATCCAGTCGATCGACGTTGCCCACCGGCGTCGAGTCCATCGGTTGCTTGGCGTTGTGTTCGTTGTGCTGGGGTACGTGTTGTTCGCGCACGGACTGATGGCACTCGGTATACACCTCCCACACCCAATGTTCCCACATTATCAGCCTCTCGGTGGGATGGGACACTGACGCATTCGATAGATCTGTCGAATTAGTAGCTAATCCAGTAGATTTCTCAGGGCAGAACACGGGATATCGAGGCGAAACCGTGACCTGAGACCGCGGCAGACCCAACAGACAGGTCTCCTAAGTTGATATACACCCGGAATCCAGACGGGGGTCTGTTGAGGATTTTAAAGACATTACACACCTCGTCTGGTCCTGTACCTCACGTACGGACTCTTTCCATATCACTTCGATATATCGAACAACTGGACAGGGGGGAGACCGTAATTTCAGACCACTCTCGTGTCGACTGGGAGATTCCGGGAGGAACTGACAAAAAGAGGCCAATACCGACCGAACTGGATACTTTATCGGATGCGACTGGGCTAACTTACGCCAACAAAATAGACGTGATTGGGGATATAGGGCCGGATTTAATGGGGGTTCTCTGAAACAGATGAATCCAAAGCATTTGCTAATAATCACGTCGGATCGACTATCGGGTCCAAGAGTAGCGATCGACCACCCGTCGATAAAATCCAAATGACAGAGATAGAGTAAGTAGACCACTTTACTGTTAACCGCCTCAGAAATCACATGCACTGTTCTGACGACTCAACTCGCGACGAGCGTCTGTGAATGCGCTCTCTGTGTGAAGCGTACCAACTGGGGATTACTATTCGGAACAAACTCAAAGAAACCGATCTCGTCACCGCGTTCGAGAAGCTCGATCATTCGATAGATGCTATCGAAGACGGGTATCCAGCGTGGCATCCTGCGCCGCTCTCCTTTCGCGCAATGGTTCTCTCGTTCGTGTTCATGGAGATAACGGGTGACTCATACGCCAACTTCACTCGACGACTCACCCGACAACCGGAAGTAGCGACTATCCTCGGCTTCAGTCGAGTGCCCGACGAATCAGCATTCTCTCGTGCGTGGCGAAATCGATTCGACGACGCGACCCACGAATACATCCACGCTGCCGCCCACTTCGTTGTCAAAGAAGTCCATGATCGCAGCATCTCAGCGCCGGAGGTGCGGCCTAAGGCAGAGATCGTCGACAATGAGCAAGAAGATACAGACTCAGTAGAAGACGAATCCTTCTCACAGGAGGAGATTGTTCAGACAACGCGCCTCGCGCGTGATCACGCCTTCGGACACTTCGACTCTGATCGGGCGCCGAACGCCTCGTACGAGGACACGCAATTTTTCGAGTTACAGACATTCATGGGGATGGTTCGGTGCGGAGCCACGCAGGGAGCTACTCGCTTTCAGTACCGGCGTGGCGAGGACTACGGCCCGCATGGCGATACCCACCTTCGCACCGTCAAGCAGTTCGATCCTGACGAGCTCGTCGACGGCTTCAACGAGACAACGGATCGCTTGCTTTCCGTGATTGCTTCTGAAGCATCGTTCCGCCGGCCAGTCACTGCCGCGATCGATATCACGACCATTCCCTACTACGGGGATGTCGAAGGGATGCCGATGGTCAGTGGAACGAAGGACAGAGACGGTCGAGCGTTTAAATTTGCGACCCTCTCGATCATCGGACAGAACATCCCGCTGGTCTTAGCTGTCGAGCCGGTTCGAGAGAGTTCTGAGTGGGATGAGAACCCGTCGAATCAGATCCATCGTACTGTTCGGCGACTCGTTCGACGAGCGAAAGAGCATGTTCCAATCGAGACAGTGCTGTGTGATCGGGAGTTCGATTCGATACGCGTGTTTCAGACGCTCTCAAACCTCGATGTGAACTACCTCATTCCGAAGCGAGTCTCCAGCTCTGAACGGGATGTACTCAAACAAATGGGGGAAGACGACCAAGAGGTGGCTGTTGAGTCGGCTTCTGTCCATGTGGAATCTGGATCGCATCCAATGCGGCTCCTGTACGTGCCGTCGACGAGTGGGGAAGGAACGGCCGTCTTCGCGACGAATTTCCGAGTGGGACCCGGTGAGGCCGAGACGTTCTGTAGACGGTATAGTCACCGGTGGCAAATCGAGAGCGAGTACAAATCGATCAAAGGTGACTTTCTCGCGAAGACCTCCTCGAAAGACTACCGCGTTCGCTTGTTCTACTTCGTGTTCGCGGTCCTCTTGTACAATATCTGGCGGCTCACCGACTTCCTGCTGAAAGCAGGCGTCGACGGTGAGATGGACTACGCACCCGTGTTGACTGCGGGTGAGTGTGTTGAACTCGTTGCCTCGTCGTTGATTCCACACGACTAACCGGCTGATACCCCACTGAGTCCGCCTTTTGGGAGTGACAACCCTAACCAGGAGCGGCAGAATCTGCGTAATTTCGCACGTTCGTCCGGTAGATGCGAACGGTAGTGATCCAAATCAGGACTGGTCGGCGAGAAGAACCAACGAATTGATGCTAATTCGACCTGAAACTGGCCCATCCTCCGAAACTGTGGGAGACCGTCGGCTCAGATTTGGTATAGCGGTATATAATTTATAAGCCCGGTTTCTTGGCTATTAACACTGCTACTGCCGGAATTCGGTACCTCAGGCAAATACGCGTCTGGGCGTGATTACACCAATAATCACGACCACTTTGAAGTACCCCGCCGCCGTCGGTGAAGCACGGATGCTACAACCGCCTCACGACGGCGCTTCCCCCAGGGTAGAGGACCCGAGACCGGGCCCGCAGGACGGTGGAGGGCCGGTGAATGCCTAACCGAGCGCTTTCGACGCCGTTCGACGACAGCTTCGAGCGCTACCTCCAAGACAAGGGGAAAGGCCGCGGCGGCGACGGTGGGAACTATCGACGTAACGCTGCACGCGAGCTCGAACGATTCGCCGAGTGGGCCGCCGGCGACCGCCGCGCCGACGACTGGACCGGGATCGTCCCCAACGACGTCGACCGCGAGCCGACCTTTGACGATCTCGACGAACGCGTGTTCCGGGAGTACGCCCGACATCTCGGTGGTGACCGTGGCCTCAAGCAGAACACCGTCCAAACCTATTACCGCTATATCTCTGCGTGGTGTGGCTGGTGCGTCAACGAGGGATATCTCGAGGCGCATTACGCACAGCGGGCCAGTGCGATGGCGCCGCTGCCGGAGGACGACGGCCGCAAGCCCGGCGACCAGCAGGCCTGGACGTCCGAACAGCGCCACGCCCTCACCCGCCACGTCGGCGAACGGGCCCGCGACGCCGTCGAGGCGTACACGACACTCCCAGAGGATACTGACCTCCTCGACAAGCAGCGAGCACGCTATGCGGCGCTGAAGGCGGCTCGTGACCGGGCGCTGGTGTTCGTCCTCGCGTACACCGCTGTTCGGGTCGGGGAGCTACTTCGGGATCCGAACGACCCACGCCGGCGGGGCGTCCGCTGGGAAGACCTCTCCCTTGACGACGGGAGTATGGACGTCTATCGGAAGAAACAGCAGTGGGACGCCGCCAGTCTTCCCGACCCGGTGATCTCGCCGCTACGGAGCTACCACCAGCTGATGAACCCGCCGACAGAGCGCTGGCCGGTGTTTCCGACGTTCGACCAACGGACGCTCGCGGGACTCGTCTTGGATGAGCTCGCCGACCGAGGGGAACGCCCAGAAGCAATTACTGAGCGGCGTGAAGAATACGCTCGCGACCTACTGCTTGCGCTCGATGAGGACATTCGACCGCCGTCGATTACAACAGATGGAGCACGGTCGGTTCTCCAGCGACTCTCAGAGGCTGCCGAGATCGACATCGACCATCCGAAACACGACTATCTTGCACCCCACGGCGGTCGACGTGGGATGGGTGAGGTCCTCGTCCGCGCGTTCGGGTACACCGTAGCAGCTCGGTATCTCGATAACTCCGAAGAGATGGTTCGCGAACGATACTCATATATCGAGGCTGGCGAGTTGGGGGACGTGGCCACGGAGGCTCTCGAAGAAATTGATGATGTCGGGTAGATCTGAATCTCCAGTAGATGAGGTAGACATCATAGAGCCAATCCTATGATCCGGACTGGTGTCTTCGGCTATGGAGACGCTCTGACTCGCTCAGTTGGATTGATTCTCTTCAACTGCTTCACGGACAATCTCGTCCATCTCATCTCGGACAATTTGGCGTATATCTTCTTCCGAAAATCCACTATCATGTCGTTCAACGGCGAGCTGACCACTCAACGTGCGCAAGGCTAATTCAAGAGCTTCGATTTGATCACTGAACTCGGATAACGTCCCGTGGACTGCGTCTGAACCGAATTGGGCACTATCGCCAACCTCAATGTCAGCACCACGCTCGTCTAGTATTCGCTTCGCAGGCCTGTCACCCACGATCTCTTCTTCGGGAAGATCCGGCGACACAGATACCGGATGCATCATTCCCGTCAACTGGATCTTGGAAACCGAGTCTAGATTATCTCTCAAGTGCTGCGCCATCTTCTCTTGTTGCTCCTGTTCACCGTGAATAAGGTACACTTGGGATGGTGAGACTTGGCGAGCGAATTGAAGCAACGTATTTCGCGCTGCGTGAGCTGAGAGGCCATGATATCGACTTATCCAGCTTACGGGCACCTTCACGCGGGTTCCCTCGCCCTCATCTGGTATCCCTCCGTTAAGTCCGTTCGAGGGAAGAGTGACACCAACTCTCTCGAGATCTTCCTCAATAGCGTCCTCCAATTGACGACCAGGTGTCCCCTCGGCTTGATACCCACAGAGAATTACGCGTGCATCATCGTACCGCTGGCAGAATTCAAGTAAGTAGGTCGGTGAGAACCCACCCGAGAGCATTCCAGATGGAGCAATGATGATCGGTGTCTCATCAGCTTCGAGCAATTCTTCGCGAGACATCGGCATTCGTCTAGCGGCCGATGCCTGATCGAAGAGGAATGGTTGTTGGTCACCTGAATTTACTATGTAGTTCCGAATCGATTCGGCTGCGAACTCGCTTCTACAGTGCTCGTTATACGTGTCAGTGGCGCTTTGCGCCATTCCATCATAGACTACGTTGAGCTGCTTTCGGTCCTCTTCAGGAAGCGTATGAACCCGGTTTTTGAACATATAGAGCAGCTCTTGGGAGCGTCCAACCCCGAAGCAGGGGATGAGTACTGGCTTCCCATCGGTGGCTGCGTCGATGGCTTCGTTATAGATGTCCGTTCGGGTGTCAGTGGCACTGGTATGCGAATGGGTGTCCCCATACGTCGATTCAAGGAAGAGGGCGTCAGCCTGCGGAGGCTCATCAATTTCGGGGAGATGATTCGACCGGCCGCCAATGTCTCCTGAGAAGACAACCCGTGAACCGTCTACTGTTAGTGCTAACCAAGCACTACCCAGTAGGTGGGCTGCATTTCCGAATTCGAAGTGAAGCGTTTCCGTATCTTCGATATGTGCGACGTGATCACTCAAATCTGCCGCCTGGTATCCACAGGGGCGGAATCGGTCGATAACTTTCCTCAGGTCTGTTTCCGAGTACTGTTGTTCTCTCCCCGGTTTTTGCGTCGCTCGCCGGTGAAGCTTCAGTGAATCTCGGAGTAATGTGTCTGCAAGCGCAGCTGTTGGCCTCGTTGTAATCACTGGTGCCTGATCAGAGAGGAAGTCGTGACTCTCCAACAGAGGAAGCGAGCCGACGTGGTCGATATGAGCATGGGTGAGAAAAACCGCGTCTATCTGTCCCTCATCGAGTCCCCTCAAATCAGGGAATAATCCCCCGTCACCTTGATTCAGTCCGACGTCGACGAGATACGTTCCATTACGCGTCTCAACCTGATAGCAACTCCGGCCGATCTCCTTTGCTCCCCCACGAGGGATAACCACGAACGGGGAGTCGCTGTCAACCGAAATATCAAGATCAATCTCCCCACCGACTCGTGGGATGTATTCATTTTGCGACTCCTCGCCATCAGGTTCCTGAACTGTTTCACTCATCGTGACAGTACTTCGTTTGCGTAGAATCGCTCACTCGTTTCAGTACGTCCCTGTAGCTGAATGAACTCGAGAAGATCAGTCTCTGCAAGCTGTGGGAAAAATCGTTCAATTTCGGAGAGTACCGGATCAAGCGGCCGATGACTCTCAGATGCCGCAGCAACTTGGTCCAGCATCCAGGCAGCAGGAGTTGCATCAAGTTTGTCGACCCGCTCAGCTTCACCCTCTGTGAAGTATTTGTGTCGTCCCGCTGGTTGCTGTGTCTCTCGACTTGACCGAGCCGGTTTAGCCGTTGCTTCAGTGATTTGGATGAGCTGTGGGGGAGACCGCGTTTCACCAGGCATTGCAGTATCGAGGGAATCCCGAACTTCGGTTGCAGAGAGACTCCCCTCACGCCGGAAATACCCGAGGGTGATCTCCCCATGGTCACCGTACAATTCTGGCGTGGCGACGGTGTCACCTGTTTGTAGGTCGCTGGTTGTATACCGAGGTGCTATCTCGGCCACACAAAGGTCGGTGAATTGTAACCGATCTGGATCGACATGTGGTGAGTCCTCGATTTCATCTAACAGCTCAGAGAGCGAATCAACGAATTCTCGTGGTCGCCAGGCCGCTGCATTTCGTGGTGGCCGCTCTGCAGGATTATCGAAATAGACTGTGGATTGCGGGATGTATTCTCCCTGTGGAATTCGCACGTCTACAGGGTAATCTGGTGTCCTTAGCGACTCGTGTGTCCGGTCACCACTCGTCGATTTCTGAAGAGCAAATCGAATCATGACCGGGAAGACAGTATTTGGTAAGCGTTCTATCACCGTTCGCGGATCTGATTCATCCAAAATAACAGCTCCCCGGCTGCTTGTCTCTACAGAACTTGTATCGGAACCACTGTTGCTCATAATCCAGCCAAGGGCCCAACGGAATCTAAATGTCATCAAAGCGGAGTGAAAGTAAAATCGGGAAATGTTGAACGCATAACAGCGAAGATACCTTTTTCAGGCTTCTGTCCAGAAGATAGTAGACATATATGGCGGACGCATCGGATGCTGACCGGCAGGCGGTCGAGCCTGAGTCAGGAGAGGTCCTCAGCGTGTCACAGCTGAACGACCGGATTGTGTCGATCGTCCAGGACACGCCTGCCCTCAACGGCGTCCGCTGTATCGGCGAAGTCACTGATCTCCACCAGAACAGTACAGCGCTCTACTTCACGCTCACCGATGGCGACGCCGAGCTCCCCTGTATGATCTGGGCGAACCGCTATCGGAAGATGGACGCCGACCTCGAGGACGGCACCGAGGTCATCCTCGAAGGCGATATCGACTACTGGGTCGAAGGTGGGAAAATCGACCTCAAACCGTGGGAGGTGATCGTCGTCGGTGACGGCGACCAAGCGGCTGCCGTCGAGCGGCTGCGAAGCGAACTAGAAGAGCGTGGCTGGTTCGACGACGACCAGAAACAGAGCCCGCCGGCGTTCCCAGAGCGGGTTGGGGTCGTAACCTCCCTCCGTGGCGATGCCCGCTATGACATCCAGAGCGCGATCCACGAGCAGGACCCCACCGTCGATATCTTAGTGAAGGATGCGACCGTCCAGGGGTCGGAGGCACCGACGTCCATCGCGAACGGGATTCACCATTTGGATCGGTCAGAGGACGTCGATTCGATCATTGTCGGGCGGGGCGGTGGAAGCGATTCGAACCTTCAGGCGTTCAATACCGAGCGGGTCGCAGAGGCGATCTTCACTGCGAACACGCCGATCGTCACGGCAATTGGCCATACAGACGACCGGTTGATCGCGGACCGAGTGGCGGATATGACCGCGATCACACCGACAGCGGCCGGCGAGTACATCGTGAAATCCCGGAATGAATTCCTCGCCAGCGAAATCGACCTGCTTGAGCAACAGCTTGAGGCCGCGTACGAGACCTTTGAGCAGGAGCACGAACACGAACAAGAACTAACCGAGGCCGTTGAACAGGCGACCGCCCCTGAGGGGTTGTCGCCGGTCTACTACAAAGCCGCAATCGCCGTGCTACTGGTGCTGTTGCTGCTCATCACCGCACTTTGGCTAGGGGTGATCTAAATAATGGCGAAAGACCCAGAAATCAACCGTCGAGTCGACCAGGTCGAAGAGATCATCGACCAGCTCGATACGGATGACGTGTCGCTCGAGAAGGGTAAAGAATTACACAAAGAAGGAGAAGCTCTGTTGAACGAAATCCGTGAACAGCTCAACGAGGATGAGGGAACGATACTGGAGATTGAGTAGTCACTGAGAGGATCGGGGCAGTCACCTCAACTGATCAGAAGTCTAGCTTGAGTAATTCCGTCGAGACCCGCTAAGACCAGATGCTATTGTAGCGTTTATTGAAGTTTAAATTGGGATTATCTCGGATTAATCCTAGTTAACTAACGATCTCCACTTAATTCCTCAGAAGTATCGACCACCGTGCGCCAACACACAGTGTCGGTGGCCAAATTCACACAAATATGATTACCAGATCGGTGACCATCGAAGAGATTGACGAGCTATACTTGATGTGGAACGACCACATCAACGCTTCAGCCCTCTATCGTCGTGCCCTCCGCGAAGAGATGAATGTTCGTGGCGTGGATCCCAACGAATTCCGAGACCTCCTTGAGCGGGCCCGCGAGCAGGGCTACACACTCGAAGAGATCGCTGAAACCACAAACCGCTTCGCTGATCTCCAGTCGCTCGTGGAAGATACAGATCGCAAGCCGCCGGCTGGAGATACCCCAAACGAATAATTCGCGATGTCAGAGAACAAGACTCCCTCCGACTCTGAGCAAAGCGCTGAAAATCAGTCACTGTTGAACAAAAGTATCGCTCGGCAGGCGGGGCTCACGATCGTTTTCCTCAGCCTCGTCGCTGTGGAGCCAGTAGCCGCCCAAGACAACGCGGTCTGTAGCGCAGATAACCTCCCGAGTATGATTGAGGGATTCTTCCAGCTGACTACTGCGCTGGGGATCGTCGGCCTCGCCATCGTCTGGCAGGCTGACTCCCTCATCGAGATGTTCACCCTGAACCCCGAGCAGAAGAAGGGACTTAAGCGCCACAAGCGCTCCGCGATGAAGTCTGCGGTCGTCCTCGTCGTCCTTGGCCCGCTGTACACCGTCGCCGGGTCGATAATGGGCCTCCCGCTGGCAGAGTGCGTGGACCTCGTTCCCTGGTGACTACCCAGTTCCCACAACACACCCCTGATGATACGAGGAAAGCTCCCTGTATTCATCGCCGGCTTGCTCGCGACGAGCCTAGTCACGGGCATCGTCGCCGCTGACCCGCCGCGACCAGGTACGGAGGGGAACGGGCTTACAGAAAACGAGTCGGCAACTCTGTGGTCACGTGATGCGGACAACTACATCAGCCAGGAGGAGTACCGCCAGCGCTACGGCGAGGATCGCTCCGCCGTCCACCAAGTCGCCAACGGGACGGACGTTACGTTCAAACGGCCGCCCGCCACCGCGGCGACGTGGACGCGGAACGACTTCGAGGACATAAAAGCCGGCGGCCCAGATACGTCCGTGCATCCGCCGCACGCGGACCTCGAGGACGGCGTCTTCATCGAGGATGCTCACGCGACGATCTTCGCCGTCCAGCCCTCTACTCGTGGCCACCTCGAGTCCGGTGAAACCCCACTCTACATCGCGCCGAATGGGACGATGCGCGGGTTCGTTGATTACCGCGTTCGTGTGCCCAACGGGAGTACCTCCAGCAACACGACTATCTCGTGGTCGCTCACGGAGCACGAGATCGAAGAAGTCCGGTTGAAGAAGGACGGCGAGACCATCGCCGAGCGTGACGGGGCCCATACGCCTGCCCTCGACTACCAGATCGAGGACGACTGGAGTGCGAATCTCACGCTGGAAGCGGAGATTCACGTCCGGCTGAAGAAGACCGTCAGGACCGACCTGGGTGACCGGACGGACGTCGACGTCACCTATCGGACGGAATCACGCAACGTCTCCGATTCAATCGCCGTCGAGATCTACGACATCTCGGCGTACCCCTACTACGCCGAGTATCCGAACGGCGATGCCGGCGTGGCCATCTTCCAGTCGCGGCCGTGGCAGGGGTACACGCTCACGGAGGACGGTGAGGCACGGGTCCGAGGAATCTGGCGGTTCTACACCGCTCGGAACACCAACTGGGACACGCTCGTTCGGTCGAATCGGACTGCTAGTGCGACCGTTCAGTCGGACGCGATTCCGGTGTACGTCCACGCCTATCCCTCGCGGATCGGGCCGCGTGCCGAGCCGGTTCGAGACGGACCGGAACTCATCGAGACTTGGGGGACTGACCGCCCGTCACCAGTCGGCACCATCGGTGAGAACATCAATATCGACATCGTCAACCAGTCGTACACGACGACGTACGGCGTCGCCGTTCGAGCCGAGAACGTCGATCGAGAGGCGCTGCACGTTGCGGGTATCGTCCGGGGCGTGAATGCGTCAATCGTCGAGCCGGACGCCGTCTCCGAGCGACAGCTCCGCCGCAGTAATCTCACTGTTGAGGTCATCCACCAGAATCAGTCCCAAGCGACGCTCAGGGTCGAACTGCGGGACAATCAAACTGGTGCGCCGATTGCGCTCGACGATAGCCGTCAATATCCAATCGGCGGCACCACCCGAAACGGGTACATCACGGTCGCGGATCAGCGCGTCGAAACCAACGCCTCAGGGGTGGCGATCGTGACCATCGGCGAACCGGGCATCTACACGGCTCGGTACCACCCTAGTTCGTGGATCGGTCACGACCCGGCGTACGTGAGTGATACCGCGACGGCCCGGTGGCACCCTCTAGGGACGATCGACGGCTGGTTTGCGCTGGTGTTCGAGGTCGGCTGGCAGCTCCTGCCGTTCTTCGTGATGTTCTACGCTGGCAAGCGCCTCCTGCGGATGCTCGGCCCAGAAGACATCTTCCAGCAAAACCCATGACTCAGAACAATCCCCACCTCAGTAGACGGACCGCCCTCCGAACAGTCGCCGGCGCCGCTCTCGTGAGCGTGGCCGGATGCCTCAACAACGGTGATTCCCCGAATGGCGGGAACTCAACACCGTCTGATGAAGGGGGAATCATCCAGCAAGTCACCGTAGAGGGGACAGAACTCGTCGTTGAATACTCCTCAGAGGAGGGAGTCGATCAGATCAACCTCGTCCAGCCGAATGGGGAGCTGTTCGGTCAACGAGAGACCGCTGCTGGGTCGCAACAGGTCTCCTTCGAGATCGGAACTTCCTACGAGCCTGGAGAGTATACTGTCGTGGCCCTCAGCGGTGAAGAAACGCTAGCTGAGACTTCCTCAGCGATTCAGCCGGAAATTGGAATTCAAGAGGTCGGTCTTTATCGGAATAACCCTGAGAAGCCGTGGGACGAAGTCTACGGAGACACCGAGACGGATCGGCTAAAGAACGGGGAAGCGTACGTCACCGTCGAAAACACCGAAAGCGGACCAGAAGCGATTGTTGAGTTAATTTTCTCCGGTGATGTTCCAAACCCTGTCGAAGATCCCCAAGGTAGCGGGATGTATGAAACCGAACAGGTGGTGATCTCGCCGGGAGAAACTACCGACCTGTTCAGTAGTTCGTTCCCGTTTGGTTCTGAATCTGAGGAGGGAATGGGATGCTCCCCGGACGGGAACAGCGGCCAGTTCACCGTCACAGTCCGAACCCAGGTTGGCGGCGACCAGGTATCGAAATCCTTCGATGTACAGTACTCCGGATCCACGGAGATGAGTGACTGCGAGGTTTCAATCACGGAGGCCTAACGATGGTGGACCTGATAGACGTCGTTCTCGAGGGATTCAAAGACGTCGTCGATTGGTTCATCGGTCTGTTCATGGACGGGCTTCGGTCAGGGTATCAGACGCTGACCGAAGAGATGTTTGGCACTCCGACTCCCCAGACTGACGGGACGTTCATTTTCGGAGAACCAAGTAACGCCCCTTGGCCAGCAATCCAAGAAGGGCTCATCGGCGGCGAGATCATGTTGATTTCTCTGCTGCTACTTGTGATGAGCGTTCAGGGACGACACACCATCCGCATCTTCAATATCGGGAGTGCGTACGAGGCTCGGAAGACCAAGAAGACTGCCTGGGTCGGAGCCTTTCTGATTATTACCTGGTACTGGATTGGGGCGCTCGCGCTCTACCTTGTTGATGGGTTCACGATTGCCCTGATGCCGGAACTGTCCTCGCTGGGCTCTGCTATGTTGCAGTTCATAACGGGGTCGATTACCAACCCCGGTCTTGGTCTCCTCTTTGCTCTTATCGGAGGAATTTCGATGTGGGCACTGGAGGCGCTGTTCTACATCCGGCAGATTCTCCTCTACGTCTACCTGTACGGGATGCCCATCGCGTTCGCCGTTGCGTATGGTAATATCCCTGTCCTCTCTGATGTCGCGATGGGATTCAGCAAACGGTTCGTCCCGTTGGCCATCCTACCCCTGCCTGCAGCGATAGTCCTCAAAGGATACGATCTACTCTACTCTGGAGGGGCGTTGACGCCGGGATCAGCGTTCCTCAAGTATCTCGTTGCGGCTTCACTTCCCCTCGTTGCACTCTATGTGACGTGGAAGACGTTCAAGTACGCGACCCCACTCACGGCGAAGGTTCTCGGTGGTGCGACGAAAGGAGCGGCCCTCATCGGCGGTGTCGCCGCTGGAGCCTACATCGGCGGCGCCGGCGTCGCCACGACGGCGGCCCGGTGGGGACCGAAGGCCGCAGCGGGACACGCTGTAGCGCAGAAAGCAGCAGCCCGGGGCGCGAATAGCGACGAAGACAGCGGGACGCCGTCCTACCGGCGGACCGAGAACGATCCTGGAAGCTACTAACAACCTATGTCCATCGACAAAGACGCAGCCGCACGGCGTATCATGGACCAGTTCGGTGAGGAGAGCCGCATCCCCTACCTCAACATCGAGGAAGGCGACGTCGGCGTCCTGATCGCCTTCCCGATCGTCGGCCTGTTCATCGCTGGCCTCACCGGCATCGAATCACTCGCCCTCCCGTTCGTCGCAGGTGGGTTCGGGTTCGGCGTCGCGATCGTCTACGTCTCGCCCGACCACCTCAATGCGTGGACGTGGACGAAAGACGTCTATCGCTACGTCAAGCGCCCCCAGATCACGTTCAGCGCCCCAGAGGAAGCTGACAGTAGTACCAATGAGGCAGAGCGCAACGAGGGCGGGCTCGCGAACTACACGCCATTCAAGCCCGACGAGCGGACGCAGGACCTCACGAATATCGAGCGGGCGTGGCCGGGCGCTGGCGCGATCCAGCGCGCGGACGGCACGATGGAGGCGTTCATCGAGATCGACCCCGGCAACATGGACTTCGCGATGTCCGACGACTGGGCACAGCTCCAGGACGCCGGCGAAGAGTTCGCCAACAAGGAACTGGATTCGAAACTCAAACTCCACGCCACGACCCGCTCGTTCCCGGTCGAACAGATCACCGAGAACATCGAAGACCGCCTGAACGACGAGGACGTCAAAGAAAATCCGATCTTCCGGGAACTCCTCGAGGAGTATCGGGAGACGCGGCCGAAGGAGATGCGAGAACGGGGCATCCAGCAGGTGCGGTACTACATCGGCGTCGAGGTCTCCCCGCTGGAGGTCTACGACCGCTTCCGCGACGAGGGTACGCCGGCCGAGAAGCTGACGCAGTTCCCCGTCATCGGGTTCCTGTTCAACCCGTTCGTGACCCGCCGCGAGGACCTCACCGACATCGAGCGCCGCGCACAGATGTTCGAGAAGCTGGATAGCCGGGTCAACGATGTGCGGTCGGAGTTCATCCAGCAGGCCTCCGGGTGGTCCGCACGCCGGCTCAGCACGGTCGAACTCTTCGTGTTGAATATGGACTTCTGGAACGGCCGCGAACACGAGTACGACGACGCAGAGAGCGTCGTTCGCGAACAATCCATCATCGGCCACTCGCGCCGGGAGGATGACCACGATGCGTAACCTCGTCCTCCAGACTGGCAGCGGAGCCGTCGGCCAGCTCACGGAGTGGCTCACGAACCCAACCTCAGCTGAAGGTGCGGCTCTCTACATCCTGCTCGCGGTACTGGTCGGGATCGGCGGGAAATTCCTCTGGGACTGGTACACCGAAGACGACGAGGAAGAGGTCGAGTTCTCGGACCTCCTCGACGAGGAGACCATCGAACAGGGCGCGGCCGAACGCCAACTTCTCGACGACATCGCCGAGTCACACAAAACGGTGACCGCGCCGGCGGCGATTGAGTGGGAGACGCGCGCGGCACGGGTCGGGGAGCAGTGGACGACGACGCTGTACATCGCTGACTACCCGGACTACCCCAACGACGGCTACCTCTCCGAGATCTTCGAGATGACGGACGTGCAGTTCGATTTGACGGCCCACATCACGCCGAAGAACCAGGAGCGGGCGCGGAACGAACTGCAGGATATCGCTGACGACCTTCAGGTGGACGCTGACCTTGAACAGAGCGTGCGGAGTGCCTACCTACAGGAACGCGCCAACGAGGCCGCAGCGACGTACAAGGCCGTCGAGAACGGCGCGAATGTCTTCGACCAGGGGATGTTCATCACGGTCCGGGCCGACGAGAAGGAGGACCTCCGCGACGCCGTCCAGAAGGTCAAGAGCGCGCTCCGCGACGACCCGGCGAACCTCACGCCGAAGACGGCGATCTGCCGGCAGGATCTCGCCCTTCAGTCCGCCGCACCCATCGGTGACAACGAGTTCGGGCGGACGTCGATTGCGCTCGGCGGCGCCGTCGGCGCGCTGCTGTCCTCGCCGCACAACGCGACGATCCTCGAGGAGGGCGGCGTCGAGTTCGGGATTCACAAAGACAACCAGAGCCCGGTCGTCATCGACCCGTTCGCGCGGGACAACGGGTACGCGATGTTCACCGTCGGCGACACCGGCTCCGGGAAGTCGTTCAGTTCGAAACAGAACTTCATCCGGTCGATCGAGCAGAGCAAGGACCGTATCGGCATCATCCTCGAGCCGTTGAACAACTGGGCGGGGGTCGCCGAAGCGCTCGATGCCAAACGCATCACGGTCGGCGGGACGCTCGGCCTGAACCCCTTGGAGATTCGGGAGACGCCCGAGCACGTCCAGCGGGCGATGGGCGAGGACGCGAGCCCGTTCAACGAGAAGCTCGACGACGCAATGAGCTTCCTCACCAACTTCTTCGCGCTGCGGGGCATCTCGCTGGGTGACCGCCGGACGACGCTCGAACTCGGGCTCAAGCGAGCGTACAAGCGCAACGGCATCACCGACGACATCTCGACGCACGACAACCCGAGTCCGACGATTCAGGATATGATGGACGTCTTCGAGGAGATGGTCAACGACCCGGAGGAGTTCGTCGTCCGGTCCGACGAGGAGGCGGGGAAGATCAAGGAGGACGCGACGTGGCTCCTTGACCAGCTCCGCCCCTTCGAGGACGATGGTCGGCACGGCAACCTCGGCCAGGAGTCCGACTTCGACATTCGCGACGAGAAGGTCATCTACCTCGACCTCGCCCAGCAGGAGGGCAGCGTCGACAGCAGCACGGCGCTGACGATGCAGCTACTCATCTCGCTGGTGTACGAGCGGGCGAAAGTCTCGGAGAAGGAGGTCGTGTTCTACATCGACGAGGCGCGCTACATCATGCAGGACGCCGCGAGCTTGGCGTTCCTTGAGACGGTGTTCCGTCACCACCGCCATCACGACCTCTCGATCCGGCTGGTCACGCAGACCGTCGACGAGTTCTTCGAGCACGCCGAGAGCGAGGCCATTCTGGACCAGTGTGCGGTCAAGCAGTTCCACCGTCTCGACGGGATGGACGAGGAGTGGGCTGATGAGTTCGGCCTGAACTACGCACAGATGCGGTTTGTCCAGGACGCCGTGCCGGGCAACGAGGACGCCGGCTTCTCCGAGGCCTTAGTGGGCGTCGACGGCGAGTGGCGCGGTATCCAGGTCAAAGCGATGCCCAAGGAGAAGCAGGTCATCGACTTCGACCCGACCTCACAGATCCGGTCCTCGCTGCCCGGCGCCGGCGACGACGCCGTCGATACCGAGATGGAAGAGTTCCAGGAAGAGCTCGAACACCGAGCAACGAACGGAACGAACGAAACGAGCGAACCGAACGAGGAATCAGACGCCGTCGAAGCTGAGCCAGACGGCGGGTCAACGGAGGAGACCAGCGATGGCTGAGTACCTGCGCGTCACGCCGACATCCGAGCGGCTTGACCCGGAGAGCATCCCCCGAGTCCTCGACAGCCTCCACAAACTGACCACGCCCGGCTCGTCGGGCCTCGGGGCGAAGCTGAACCCACTCCACAGTAAGACACCACCCCGATTCGAGTTCCTCGCGATCAGTGATGGCCCGGACGACCCGGTAGAGTTCTTCTACGGGGCTGATGCGCACCTCGATACGCTTGAGAAGCGCCTCCGCTCCATCTATCCAAGCACGTTCGACATCGAGCGCGTCGACGTCGACGTCGCCGCTCGGCTCATTCAGCCAGTCGAGTTCACACCGCAGGAATTCGTCGACCACTACGAGGCTGGGCGGCTGCAGTACGAGTTTGGCCCGGCAGAACAGTACGACATCGTCGACGAGGAATCAGCGGGTTCCGAGTCAGCCGAATCCGACCCCATTGTCGACGGCGGTACGGCAGCCACGAAAGTCACCGATCATCACGTTACTGTCGGGGGCTCAGCCCTCGAACTAGCGCCGCCCGATGCACTTCCAGACGACGAGGAAGAGCGACAGGCCATCGAGAAGCCGACGATGACACCGGCGGGAACGATTCTGGCTCGCCCGGCCCAAGACGCTGTCTCGCCGCTCGGGGTTCGGTGGTGTGGCGCCGCGTCGCGGAAGCAGGACTGGATGACCTCGCTGACACCGTTCACGGCAGAGGAAACGAACGGCGATCTCTCGTCCGTCGACGAACCGGGCGCAGCGCTGGCGTCGCTGATCGACCACTTGATGGAGGCGACAGCGCCGACCGCGTTCCAAGTCGTCTTCCAACGGCGTGCTAGCTGGCAGTCCGACGCGGAGGTGCGGAAAGAGGACCTCGTCGACGGCCGAGATACGTTCTTCCAGGAGGTCGTCGGGTCGTTGCTCGAGGTCGAGGAGCAGCGGAGCGACCAGGACGACCGGCAGCTCAGCGAGGCCGTCGAGAAGCGGATCGAGTACATCGACGCGAAGAACGCCAAACGGTCGTTCACGGTCAACATCCGGGCCGTCGGCGTCCCTACCGACGACACCCGCGACGACCTCGATGGCCGGATGGACTCGCTCCTCCCCGTGTTCGACCCCCTTGATGGGCCGTTCTACGAGGTCGAGGGGCAACGCCTCCGGGACAGCGGCTTCCGTGAGAAAACGAAGGAGAAGAAGGCACGGGCCGCTCTCCAGCGCCTCCTCAATCGCGAGTTGACGATGGGCCGGGGGAAGACCCGCCCTGAGCTGGTCCTCTGTGGGACGGAGCTTGCGAACTTCGTCCTCGTCCCCTCCTCCGAACAGTTGACCGTCGAAGGGACGCGGGGAACCAGGGCCGAACAGCAGAGTCGGAACCCACTCCCGTGGCCAAATCCGGATCTGATCCAGCAGTTCCAGGACGGGATGGCCATCGGCTACGCGCTCGACGAGAACGGTGAGCCTCGACCAGATCCCATCCGAATCCCGCCGGACCTGTTGCCGACGCATTACGGCCGGTTCGCGTCGACTGGTGGCGGGAAGTCGAAGGCCATCATCAATGACGCCCTCTCGCTTCGCGAGTCGACGGGTGGCCCCGTCGTCCTCGTCGACCCGAAGGGGGACGGAATGTGTGAGAACTACCTGCGCTGCCACTACGAGCGGTTCGCTGGTCTCGACGACGTCTACCACTTCCGCGTCCCGGAGACCATCCCCGCGTTCTCGTTCTTCGACATCCGCCCTGCGCTCGAAGCGGGCCGCAACCGTGAGGACGCGATTCAGGACAAGGTCGACCATTTCCACGACATCCTCCGGATGATTATGGGCCGCGAGCAGTACGGGCAGGCGTTCGTCGCGAACGAGATCCTCAGCTACCTGATCAAGGCGCTGTTCGACGAGGAGTATGGGAGCGACGTGTTCGGGCTGGACGACCTCTTCGCCGCCGCGCTCCGGATGCAGCGCGATCAGACGATTCCCCCGGTCTCAGCGGACAATCAAAACATCGAGGAATCGCTGACGCGCCACTTCGCGAAGGACAACCACCAGTTCCAAGTGTCGATGGACGCCGTCGGGAACCGCCTCGACAAGCTCAAAGAGGACGCGCATCTCCGGCGGATCTTCAGCCACGTCCCCGAGCAGAACGACGCCGGCGAGTACGTCGACAACCGGTTCGACTTCCGCGAGTTCCTCGATGAAGACGCGACCATCATCTTCGACCTCGGCGACCTTCGGCCGGAGGCACAGCGAGCGATCACACTCCTGCTGTTGAGCAACCTCTGGGACGCCGTGCAGGTGCGCCGTCGCGACGGTCAGACCGACTACGAGAAGCTCACGAACCTCATCATCGAGGAGGCGGCGCCGGTCGCGTCGACAAAGCTCGTCTCCGAGCAGCTACTGCCGCAGGGCCGATCGTTCGGGCTGAGTATGGGGCTCGTGATGCAGTTCCCCGAACAGGTACGAAATCGGAACGAACGAGCCTACGACGAGGTGCTGAACAATATCAAGACGAAGCTCATCGGCAACATCTCGATCGAGCGTGATCTCGCAGAGTCGCTCGCGCACGAGGACCTCAGCCCGACCGAACTCCGCAACCGAATCAACACGCTCCCAAGTGGTGAGTGGATTGCGCAGCTCCCGAGTCCGTCGTTCGGGGAGACTGGTCCGCCGCCGTTTTCGCTGAAGCCGCTCCCGATTGCGCCGGGGCATCCAGAAAGCGACCAGCCGCTCACAGAGCCCCAGGAAGACCATTTCGAGTCCGTGTCCCGGCCACGGATGGTCGAGCGAACACAGGCCCAGTACGGGCTGACAGAGCCGACTGAGTCGAACGCTTCCCCAGAAGAGACTGGCTGGGGGAGTTCGGGGGCTGAGACGACGGGTTCGGCTGCCGACGGCGACTCAGGAACGGATCCGACGCAATCCGCATTCATCAGCGAATCGACGACCGAAGACACATCGACGTCGACCACCCAGTCCGAGACGGACAGCGACCCAGATGCGGACGAGGCAGCGATGATCCCCCTGTTCGGGCAGGCCACCGAGGCGGACGAGGAGTCAGCTGCTGACCAAGCAGCGGAGCCGGAGAACGGGGCAACACCCGTTCAGGAAAGTAGCGTGCCCGTCCCCGATGACGAACTCCGACAACGCGGGCTCAGCCGTGACGACGTCCGATTCCTGAATCGGGTCCTCGACGTGATGAACCGAGAGGACGACGAGTACACGCTACTGGACAGGATGAGCCAGCTTCGGGACGAATACGACGACCTCCATGTGGAGCGGCTCACGGAGCAGGACCTCCTGGAAGCGGACTCCGCGGCGGGGCGCAAGTACTACACCGTCCTCCCAGACGGTCGAGACCTCCTCGGGAGAGAATTGAAGGCGGGACCAGGAGCGGGCGATCTCGGCGAGAAAACGCCACACAAGGTTGGCGTCCGGCTCCTCGAGCTGTGGCTCCAGCAGCGGGACGACGTCGGTCGCGTGGAACCGTACTACGAAACCGACGACGGCACGGTACTGGACGTGGCCGGCTTCGACGGGGACGGCGAGCTTGTCTGGGCCGGCGAAGCAGAGCTCGCTAGTAACAACCGGCACGCCCCGGTCGAGGATTACGACAAACTCAGCGCGGTGGACGCCGACGCGATCTGGGCCTTCAACAATCGCGAGACGGCGCTCGACGTTCTGGACAGCCTTGCCGACGCGGATCGGATCGACGAGCGGGTCAGCGGGCGTGCGGCACGATCGTTCGCGACCATCAGAGACGCCGTCGACGAGTTCGATGCTACGGGGCTGACCACCGTTCGGGGCTTCAAAAATCTCGACCAAGAACTCAACCAATGACTTGGCGACAGGCGACCCGCGAGGAGCTTTACGACTACTACGCCGAAGAATTCCCCCGCTATCTGGGTGACCTGCCGGAATTCATCACGGCGACCGGCCCGAAACAGTACGCCGTCGCCTTCCGCGAGTCCCACCCGGTGCGCAAAGACGAGGTGCCGGCCAAGGACTTCATCCGGCGGGATACGTGGCAAACAGATCCGTCGGGGGACCGAACGGCACCCGAGTTCAACGGCTTCGAGGACGTCGTCGAGTTCATTCGACACCCCGCTCGCAACGACCCGCTGGGGCGGAGCAAGTTCGCGCTTGCTGATCCGGAGGTATTGGAGCAACCGGATCCACGGCCCGACGCCGTCTACTACGCGCTGGATCACTGGGAACGACCCTGGGTTCTTCTCGTCGACATCGACGCGAAAGAGATCGCCCGAGACCGAGCGGACGAGATGGTGTCGGCGGACGGCGACGATCGGGACGACGATGCGCTTCTCGACGCTGCGGGTATCCTCGACGCCGCTCCTGAAGGGTATCCGTACGCCTTCGAAGACGTCGACCGCGCTATCGAGTACGGGTTCGAAGTGCGCGACATCTTCGAGGACGATTTCGACGCCGAGGAGACGATGGTTGTCTACAGCGGGCAGGGTGTCCACGTCTACCTGCTGGATACCGACCCGGCGCACCGGTACGACGAGCAGAGTCGCGAGGTGTTGAACGACCTCCTCCTCGAGACGTACGATATCCCCATCGACCCCGTCGTGACGGCCGACCGCCGGCGTGTCGCTCGTCTGCCCTACTCGCTGCACGCCGACGTCTGTAGCATCGTTCAACCCATCGAGAGCCCGGCGTTCGACGTTCGGTCGGCGACGCCCGAGGTGATCGGCGAATGAATCCGAGTACGCCCACCGACGACGAGGGTATGGCGTATCGAGTTGCGGCACTCCCGCTGGAGTACGGTGAGACCCGCATCAACCAGCTGTTTACGCGTGGGTACAATCGATACGTCGTCGACGGCGAGGACCAACCCGAGGACCTCCTGAACGACGTCGAGCGGTTCGGGACGGCGGCGTTCAAAGAGGAGGTTCGTGCCGATGCCGCCGAGGAGCCGTTCGTCGACGAACCGGGGACGCTCGCTGTGCTCGCGACGCTGAGTGCGATCTGTGTGAAAGAGCACCCGAAGTTCGAGCACGCGTCGCCCCGGAACATCCAGGTGCTCTACGACATTCGAGAGCTGTACGTCAACAATCTCGCCTCCCTCCTTCGAGCCCACGGGGGTGGGGCGCTCCAACAGGACATAGCCGACGTGCTGTACAGCAAGGAGCCCGGTGAGGATGGCCCGCATCCGGGTCGGGTCTGTACGGGTATCACAGAGATGCCAGAGTTCGGGGATGGCCTCTACCTCGAAATCCCGATGGCGGCGGCGTCACGCAAATGCCTTGTTCGGGAGGACGAAGCGGCGAATGGGAGTGACGACGATGGAGAGATACTGACGCGAGTTAAGGACAACAACCTGTACGTCCCGGTCGGTGATTTCGACAGTAAGTATCGCGACTATGCTGAGCGGGCATTCAAGAAGCTCCTGCGGGTTCAGGAGGACGGCCTCTCCGACGACCAGCTATCGTGGTTGACCACGAACGAGTCGGCGATCACGGAGCGAATCGACCGCTTCCTCGAGACCGGCCATCATGAGCGTATCTGGCGGAACTGGGACCGTGGGGAGCGGACGATTCGCGTCCTCCGGCGGGCCCTTAGTGACGCCCCCGACGACGTCGCACAAAAGGGTGAGTTCCACACAGCGAAGGAGCTCTACCGAGCGGTCGAGGCGTATGAGGCCGAGGACGACTGGGAATCCTCTGTGACGGATTGGATCTCGAGTCCGAGCAGTCTCGCGAAGACGCTGGCCGACCACGAGTCTCACTTGGCAGTCACGATCGACCGCGACGGGCGCGTCAATACGTACCGAATCGGGCGAGCTGGAACCGGCGCCGAACAGATCGAGGTGCGAGAGATCGAAGACCTCTTCGAACTCCCCTGTATGGCGAATATGGAGGAACGTCTCCACGAAAAGAAGCCGGTACGGAAAGACCTCTACAACTTCGCGCGGATGGTGATGTGGCTGCCGCAGTACCAAGACAGCAGCCTCGACGAGATCGTCGCGGACCTCAAGGACGTCTTCTCTCGGTGGCCGTGGTACGACGAGCAGGAGACCGAATACCAGGTCCGCTACGAGTTCTCGAATACGATCGACGGCGACACACCGTTGCCGATGAACTGCGATAACGACGATCTGCAGCGCTACTGTATCGGTCAGGACCAGTGTCCCTACTCGATCTGGGGCAGTCTCCCGTTCTCGGATGAAATGTACAACCAACTGGATGAGGCCGGATATGCTGGAGAAGGGTTCTAACTTGATTCAGCAATATCAAGTCGAGTGTTAACTCTCTCCTGGATACCAATATGTAGGTATGCACTTGCGCTATGATTAAATCTAAAGACACCTCCTACCTGCGGTTGGGGATCCAGACTAGCTTGAAAGAAACCGTTCGAACAGAGGATGTGTTTGGCTAGCTACCACCGCAGCTCGGAGCTGAGGATGGACTACAACTGGAGTGTGCGGTATACTTCTCCGTGGATCGGTCATCACTCAGTTCTTCAATTTCCAGATCGAGGCCGTCGTCTTTGACTTCCAACATCCTATCTGGTGGTTGTCACGAGATAACAAATATCTTTGGGGCAGAGATGCATACTTCCATTTATATATTCTTTCTTGTATTAACCCCAAAGATACAATATGTTAGGTAATTTCATTCGCGGTAATGGAAAATAATACGGATATATTAATTTCGGACGCAGTAGCAGCTCTTGGCGAGGGAGTGGAACTCATCTCTTACGAAAGGATCAACAAGGGGCTAAATACGCTGTATCGCCTTAATCTTAATCAATATAGTGAAAGAATTGTTGTTTTAAAGATATATACATTTAATAATGGTACTCGGTACGCACAGAAGGAGTCGCACCTATATCAGTATCTATCAGAGAACACATCAATCCCAGTCCCTGGTATCCTTGCAGCTGGCATTCCTCAAACATCCTCTCCACCATGGTTAGTGATGACAGCGATACCCGGTAACGAATTTAATAAAATAGAGTTACCATCCGAAGGCATATTACCATCAATAATGCGACAAGCAGGCAAGTATCTGGGCGAACTTCACCAGAAAGTTACGTTCGAGTCTTATGGAAGACTCGAGTTTTCTGGAGATTCTTTCCAGAGCGATGGTTGCTACCAATCGTGGGAAGAAGAGTTAGAATCGTTCATCGAAATGGGAACAAAAGGGATCACGAACAAGAAATTTAACCACTATCCAGAGCGCGTACGTACGACCATGGCCGAGTTATCTCCTATACTAGAATCAAATCCGAACCCGGTACTCATGCATCAAGATTACCGCCTTGGAAATATGATTTTTGAACAAAAACAGGACGGTGGACAGATAACCGGTATTCTTGACTGGGAAAGATCAATCCCAGGGCACTCGGAGTATGACCTATCCAGTTCAGAGTATCTGTTAATAGATCGCTTATATTCTGATTCCCATCTGTGCGAAGTGCTACGAGAAGAGTTCTTTGGTGGATATTGTGAGAAGAAGCAGATCCCGGACTCTTCAGCCTCGGATAAACGCTTTTCACTTTATCGAGCAGTAAACATACTTCTACTGATGCGGGCGTTTGAGGATATCTGGGGTACTTATGACAAGTCGAGACAAAATGAAGCCGCAAACCGATTATCGCGAGATATGGAGGCCACACTTTCAAGTCTCCCCTAACTCGATTTATCACATAGAACTGATTAATCCAACATATAGTGTCGTCTCCTGATCTGGTAACTCTAAGAATTGATCAGCAGCATCCTCGATAAAACCCCCGTAGGGACGGCATGCTAAGTTAAGTTCTGTTGCCACAAGACAAAGATTCTGCATTATATGTCCGGCTTCAAGAATTGTATATCGGTATCCCCGAGATGCATATTTTTGTGTTGACCGGTGGAATACAGCAGATAGGAACACGATTAGCGGTGCCTCATTCGATTCTTCCCCTGAAATAAAATCTAAAGAGTGATCAGAGGAATGCTTGTTAACTTTTTCAAATTTGTTATCGAGAATATTAACATGGTATACAGCTTCATCTAATCCGTTGACCGAGTTGGCAAAAATATATGCTTCAACAGGATATCTGGCGCCTGCAGATGGGTAGGCTCTGCGTTGATTGTTCGGGTCTTCTTTATTGGTCGTAATTCCCATCGATGTTCCAAGTAATTGTGATACCTGTTCTAATTCAAGCGGACCCGAATCAAACTTATCGACTGACCTTCGTTGAGAAATCAAATCGCTAATGTTCCCATCAACATCTGATAGCGGGATAGATTCTGTGTTACCATATGTTTTGTATTCAATCTCCGTCCAGCTGTCAGGCACGTCGTCGGGTCTATCAAGTTCGAAATTTTTACTGTTTTCGTGATAAACTTCATATAAGAAATCGCCAGCAATACGTTTTCGTGATGTCATAGGAATGGCTGTGGAACCTGATTGAGTTCCTTTTCTGTATTTTTCATATTTAGCAGACCAACTTCAACCGGAACCTCATAAAGTCTGTTCCCACCGAGATATCGGAACTTTTCCCGCAAATGCATCGGATGCATTTCTGGTATAATTGCCCTCACAGTCTTAAACCCATACTGTGCTACATCTGAGGTCGTTACATCTGCAATATAACACTCATAATCACGTTTATTGAGATATCTGAGTATCGTCTCTAATGGTTTTTTGTCCCTCACTTCACGACAATCTTCGACGGAGATCTTATCTGTGGGCGTCAACCAGAACCGAATATCTGAGATTCTCTCATCAGAAGCCCAGAACCGAGCACGTTCCTCAACTGAGTCGATGTCAGAAGGGGTTGGGGATTCATCTAGGTCTTCAACCTCCCAATCACTAATTTGGAGAGCTTCACGAAGCGCATCTTGAATGGCATCTCCCATGTTCCACTCACATCCCAATCCCAGACTGAGAGCTGGCTTACTCCCACTATCGACTGCTATTGCCAAGCAGGTTGGAACAGGTTGGTCTAAAGAGATATTGAGCAGATATACTGTTCTTCCACGGGATTTCAGTATATCATGATACGTCTTAGCCTCATCAGGAATAGTCGATTTATCTATATGAGGGACCGATAGTTTATTCAAATAGGTTATCATCAGACATTCTCTTTCAATAATCTCGCAAATTGCGCGATAACACGCACCTAGGTATCCAGTTCCAGCAGCGGCACCCGTTGAGATTGGAGATCGAAATACTGTATTATGGTTGAATGGAAGATAAATAAGCTGGCCAGGTACTAGTCTCTGGTCGCCAGAAGTTATTTCTCTGGTTGCAGTCCAGTGGTACTCCTCTTCATTCAGTATACGTTCTGACAATCCTCGCTGAGATAATTGAGATTCAGAAAACATATTGAATGCGGCCGGTGGGACTGCAATCTCTGAAAAATCGGAATACGCACCGAACTCAAAGTCAGATAAATCAGTCATTGATAGGCAGTAGCGTTCAATCGCTTCTCCTATCGCAGTAACCATCGCCTGTGATTTTACGAGACTCGTTCCAGCCGTATTTGGTGGATCTGAAAGCCCAGTTGACGATATCCGAGATGTATTCTGTATTAGCGTCTGGTACTGGTATACAGGAATTGACTGTCGAGTTATCTCTGGCTGCGAGAAGTGAACGATTGGCCCCACTTTCGAGTCGATCAGTTCTTTTCCAAGACTGATCGTCGTTTCAAGTGAAATGTCATTTCCTTCCAGAAGCGTACCGACATCTGGAGTATCTAGTTCGTTCCGCAAATCTCACACCCCGGTAATTTCAGCACATCTCTTGTGTTTGATTCCAACGTCTGAATATCAGTAATCAATACTGAACCATCAGTCGTTGGTCTCAGTTCATCAGCTAGCACCGCATTAATTTCTAGCCTTGCTTGTGAAGTCAACAATTGATGTACGGCCTGTGGGTATTCTGGTTGACGGCTGTGTTCTTCCCGAGAGACCATTTCTCTGGAATGTAAATCAGGATTTGAAGTACTCGCTAACAGCCGTTTACGATAACAGTTGTAACATGGTTTTCCCACCCCTGATAGTGGTCCGAGATGAACCTCAGTACCTACTAACCTCACTGGTAACCAATAAAGAGTCATCTTTTGAGTCTCCTCTGCCACTGCCTGATGGAATTCTGGATTGGCGCCAATTGTCCCGGTGACTAATATATCAAGATTATCTATTGTTTCGGGAAGATCAGATATTGAGCTTAAGCGGACAGTTGTTAACTCTCCTAGGAACTCATGAAACGTAGACGAACAATCCGGTTCAAGGATCCCTATCGTCGCTTCTCGGACAGATTTTCGTGCCTCAGGGGGAGAGTCAACTAACCAATCCCAAAAGTCGCATTCCGGGCGGGTTGTCTGGATAATATCCTCAGTCTCCAAATGCGACAAAAGCGTGGAAATATTTTCAGCAGAGAAATCAGTCTCTTGGTCAACCTCGGAGACGGTCGACCCACCTCTACCCAAAGCAATAATATTCTCTACAAGGTCAACTGAAGCACCACGTATCTCTTTCTTGCTGAGTGGCGTGGAAATAGCCGCCTTTGACTCATCAATACGAACAAATTCTACATATTCTGGGACGTAGTATTCGGCATCAGACGTAATATTACTCATTTTCAGTGTGTGAACTACTATCTGGCATACGCACCTGTCTACAACTTAGTGATTTAAAAAATATCGTGTACCGCAGTCATGGGTTGTGTTGACGAGGAGGACGGTGGGTATGGCTACAAAGACACTAACCGAGGCGGCATGTGAACCGAAGACGGTCCACTCATCAGATACTTCACGGGTTTACATCACTTGTTGATTAGTTTTCTTGTCCATGGGATAGATAGAGCGATTCTCATAGCATCCCTTCCGCACCATTTGGAACTAGGTATTCTATTCACTACCAGCTTATATCTCTGATAGTAATCCCCAGACTGGATACCCTGTGAGGAACTCACTAATTCAGGCTTCCTATCCGATTTCCGACACCCGGACGACAGGCCGGAACCAGATTCACCTAGAATCTGTCGAGCAATTTCAGCGGCCAACACGGCTGGAATCGAAGGAATAGGGAGTATTTCACGATTCGAGGTGCCGAGCCGGAGGACCTCGAGAGACGCAGAACAGATAAACGGGCGGTTCCAAGGTATCCAGATACGCCCGAAATCACCTCCGTTACCCCACCGTCGAGCAATTTTTGAAACAACAGGATTATCCCGGAACTCGTCGAGGTACTTTCTACGCCCTCAAATCGGCCCGACGGGCCTCTTCTGCAATTTGAGTTCGTTATTTCGGCTTGCATATCGCGGTTTTCGTCCAAAGAAAGAGGCGATATGCAATGTGCGAAGGCCGCCGGCTCTCTCAGGCCGAGGGGCCGTCGCTCAGAGATTGGATTCTGGAACTTGTCAGATTTAGCGCATAGGGTGAATGGGTGTGAGTCGGTGGTGTCTGTCGCCCCCGCCAGGGGGTGGCGGGGTACATCACGTGCCCCCGATTGACGATGGCTTCGGAACGACGCAGCAAGTCACGAGCAGCGGATCACGCAGCAAGTACCCCCGACGATGAGGCGCCGTGGGCTGACCTCGAGATGACGGTTCCGACCGACCGGGATCACGCGTCGGTCGTTGCGCTCGTGGAGTGTGCCCTCGTCGAGCTCACGCACGAGGCTGTGGGCGCCGTCTTCATTTCCCGGCAGGTCGGGCGGTCGACGCGGACGCAGTACGTCGCAGCCGACGACGTCGGCGAGCAGTTCCAGAAACGGCACTTCGACGACCGGCTGGGCTGGCACGAGACCACCGTCCCTCGACGAACCGTTCGCTACGAGCTCATCACCCATCTTACGCGGTCGACATACCTGATGACAAAGCGTCCGTGTGAGGCACCTGCTACAGACCCGGATACATTCGTGGTGAAGCCAGTTCGAGAACTCAAAACGCCGTAGTGAACGAGCTTAACCAACACAAAGGCACCTGCACCGCCTATTGTTGGTTAGAAGATACCGCGAGATTCAGACCAGAGGGTCATCGGCTCATGTTGAGACTTTAGACGACCTCTTCGGCATCTTCAGTGACCTGAATCCGACTTTCTGAATCTCGATAATACCATTCTGATAGATGACTCTCTAGATAATGGTGAACATCAGCACTATCGTCAAGCCCCCAGCGGTTTTGAAGTTCTCCGTTACTTGTGGGGGAGAGTTCAATAACATCTTGCAAGCGGGAGATTTCTCTGTCAGAGAGCTCTCTTGTATCATCATCGTCATTCTTGCTCGAATGTTGGGCTTTCGCTATCTTTTCAGCCTCCTCGGCCGGAATCTTCCCATCAGATTCTACTGCCAGGTTAGGTGTCTTATCGGAGTAGGCAAATCGGAGAGGAGACGGATGAAGTTCTCTCGTTCGGTTCCGATATTTCTCTAAAAACGGTTGAATAATTCTTCCCTCCCCAATTTCCATAAGCTCTTCAAAGAGATATTGGGCTTCCTCGGTTGAGTTGATTCCCTCATCTGCTTCCCACTCAGCACTCTCTGAATCTCCTCGACTTGGGTACTCCTGTGAAGACTCCAGCCACTGCTCAAACGCATCAATTTGTGAGAGCAGGAGATCCTCTTGGTATTGGAAACTCGTTTCATTTTCTGCGGTGACTTCGACGGAGGTGAGATACCAATCAACTACGATCGACTCTTTTATCGGGTAAATGTCGAATTCTTCAGCGACTTCCCACCCATCGATTTTGAACGGAAGTTCCCTAAGATGATACAGAAGGTTGGCAGTCCAGTAATCATTCGGTGCAGCATGGAATGAGCGGATATTTCGGCCATTTTCGATCTCCAGGCCCATGCTATCAGAGTTTGCGAAAGTCATTAGCCGATCTGAGATTCGTTCCGGGATTTTCCCGTAGTCAGTGTAATTCTGGCTTTCAATTTCACATCCAAAGGTAATGAAATCAGAAATGAGATCCTCTAATGCGTTCGCTTCTTCCCAGGAATCAGCTGCCTCAATATGGATGAGGGACTTCGGGGGGAACAGTCGTGTCGCGTTGGCTGATTTTTCTCCCGCAGTTGCGTGCTCTACAATCCGGTTAACAGGATCTCTGGTCTGGCCTACATAATAGACCTCATCTGCTTCCACAGCCTGTTCCACCCACTTTGGAAAGTTCGATTCGTGTCCGCCCATCGGGGGGCGTATTTTTGCTGGAAGCTCCAACCAGGAATCTTCGCCCGCCTGTACAGCGTTCTGAATTGCTTTCCCATCAAATCCAACCAAAGGACGTCGAAGAGATATCTCAGACTGACATTCCAAAACATAGATGTAGAATTCCCCAGAAGTATCCCCGATTAGCTTTTGAACCTGTTTTTTAGTTCTCGGCCGGATTTCATCTTCATCAAGTTCAAAGAGAGGAGAGGTCATGGTTGCCTACTGACTTGAGGGCAAACATCAGTCTTTCTACTGTATCCTCCAAGAGAACCGGACTGTAGTGGGGTATAGAGTAGTATTTTATCGGGATGGCTACGAATTACAGAAGATATGGTCGTCGTCGAGGAGGTCACCAAACTGAGCGAGCGCCGCACCCAAACCTCGTCCGAGGCGTTTCCGGATGATTCGTTGGCTTCGATTCGGTCGGCCGTCGAGGCCGTCCCAGCAAGCGTCTTCGACGGCTCGACGAAACACACGGAGGTCGGCGGGTTCGATGCTGCAATCGCCGACGGCCTCTCGCAGTACGAGTACGAAGGGGATGCCGCCGGGGGCTACAACCCGAACTGCAAGCTCTGGTCGCATCAAGGGTTTAACTACAGCGTCGACCTCTACGACGCCGACGACCGCATCGCCATCGAGGTCGAGAAGAGCGAGCGGAAGAACGTCAGCGACGACCTCCTCAAGTTCCAGAAGGGGTACCGCACCCAGAAGGACGGCCGACCGAAGATCGAGTTCGGCTGTCTGGTGGTGCCGGTGAACTACCTTGGTCGGCATAACCTCTACCAGCACAGCCTGACAAAGGTCGACTTCATGAAGGGCGTCCTGTTCATCGACGACGTCGCCGTCATCGGCTATCACGACCCGCGACCGGACTGACGCTGTCCGCCCTGACTGTTTGTCGGCGCCGGGAGGCGTGCAGCGCGCAACAGCGTGCGCTGCGTGACTCACCATGCCTGGTCCCGATCCTCACGACGACACGAGTCGCGACTACGAACAGTTCGAGAAAGAACTGCTCGCCCAAGACCGCGACGCCACCAGCGCCGATACGGCGGACGTCGACGACACGACGGCCCAACGCCTGGTCAACGACCTCGTCGACGCGGACGTCGTCACTCCGGTTCCCGAGGACCAAGTTCTGGTTCACGAGCCGAGCGGCACCACGTTCGACTCGACGACGCAGCTGGCCGTCTTCCATCGTGGCTGGACGACCGGCCGCGACGCCGACACGGAGGGCGAGTGATGCAGCAGACCCTCGTCGGCTGTGCGTTTTGCGACGCCCCGCCCGGTACCGAGACTGGCGAGGCCCACACCTGGGGGCAAGACGAGCGGGTCACCCACCCGATCTGCGTCGACTGCGCGATTCAGACGGAGCCGGAACCCGACGAGCGCGATCACGTCGCCTGTGACGGCTGTGGGCTGGTCGTCGACACGCTCGCGGCGCTCACGCGATTCCGGGTCGAACTCGGCCATCTGGAAGGCCCGTTACAGTTGTGCGCCCGCTGTAGCCCGGGCGGCCTCGCGACGTACTGGACGCGCGACCTCGAAGAGCATCTCGTCGCGACGCCGGCAGAGTGACCCAAACACTCTTTACTGGTTCGCTGTAAACTGTAATCAAGAACGAATCGTGTCACGCACCTCAAACCGCGCCGACGGCGACATCGTCCAGGACTTCCTCTCAGTCGCGGACCTCCTCGAGGAACCACAACTGGCCCAGCTGTACGCATACCTTGCTCGGGAGGGCGAGACAACCGTCCAAGACGTAATGGACGACCTCGAGCTCGCACAGGGAACGGCCTACAGCTACGTCAACCGGCTCGTCGACGCCGGCGTCGTCGACGTCACCGACGACGAGCAGCCGCGCCGATACGCCGCCCGGGAGATCGACCTGACCGTGACGACCGCCGCGGGCGACCGCGAGTACACGATCACACCGGCGCTCATCGACGCCGTCGGCCGCCGCGAGACGGACGCCGACATCGACACCTACATCGACCGCCACGGCGTCGCCGGCCTCGCGACCGCGCTCACCTACGCCGTCGCTCGGGAGCGTGGGGAAGTGACCCACCGGCTGATGGCGGAGGACCTCGACATCTCGCCGCTGGCGGCGGAGATGATCCTCCAGGCGCTCCGGCCCGTCGTCCACGAGCACTACGACATCGAGGAGGCAGGGGCAGGACTCGACGAGTTGGATATCGACGACGACGGCGCTGACGACGCGTGAGCCGGCTCCACATCGCTGACACCGGCCTGTTCGTCGCGATGGGACAGTCGTCGAACAGTCGGTACCAGGCCGTTCGGCGGTTCGCTCGCCGGAACGACGTCACCTTCGTCCTGCCCGAACGGGTGTACGAGGAGCTGACTATCGACGATCCGGATGTCGAAAACCCGCCCGTCGACACCGCAATCGACGAGGGCTGGGCGACGGTTGCGGCGCCGCTCGAGTTCTCCGAACCGGTCGTCTCGCGGGTGATGGACGGCGTCCAGCGGTACATCGCGAACGCCGACGACCGCCCTGCCGACGAGGTCGAGCGTGCCGACGCCGCCCTCGCCGCCCTCGCTGCCCAGCATCTCAGCGCGGAAACGGCGACCGAGGCGTACATCTACACGACCGATATCGCGGCCGGCGAAGGGGCCGAAACCGTCCTCGCGAGCGAGGGCTACGGGGACTCGGTGACGTTCGTGAACGGCTTCCGGTTCATCGAGGACCTGGTCACTGGAGACAGCTGACGCTATTCGGGGTCAAGGTCACGAGCGTCGAGGTCGCCGGCGAGATACTGCTCTCCCGTTCTCGTGATATCGTAGACGCCGTTGCCGAGGTGGACGAGGAGGCCGTATTCGACCAGCGTCTTGCAGCGGGCATTGATGTGTTGGCGGGAGAAGCGAACTCGATCGCTGTCCGTCATTTCCTTTGGGGTATCGGGGCCGGCTTCAGAAAGATGCTCTAGTATGCGGTCATCAGCGCGAGACATCCAGTCGGCGTCAAAGCGCATAATCGCTTCTGGTTGCGCCGACGCTATCCCGAACGCGCTAAGTCAAGTGGCGAAGCGTAGCGCTTCTACAGTTGACTCCTTACGTTTAAACGCCTGCCACCCTAACCCCCGAGCGTTCAGATGCATTCCCCTCCATCGGACAGTTCGGGCGGATCGAATGACCTTCTCGTCGAGATAATTGAGACGCTGGAGACGTGTGGACTCGAGGACGACGCCTACCAGCTCCACGATTACGTCGACCCCGATGCACTCGAACAGGTGATCGCCTCCGCCGATGAGAACATCACCGTTCAGTTCACTGTCGAGGGGATCCCACTCGATGTATCACCGGACGGTGTGGACGCCATCGTCGAGGACGAATCGCAGTCCGTCGGCGAATAACGACGTGCGGGTCCGAGATAGGGATCGTTCCTGAAAGCCCTCGGCCGCTCGACGCCCGCGACCACCGCTGCGCGCCTCGTCCCTGCGGTGCTTGCGGGGTCGGGGGACGGCCGAGGCGGCCTCGCCCTTTCTGAGTCCGCCAGGACAGTGGATGGCCCACCGAGCGACGTAGCCGGCTGAACGGGTGCGTACGTGACGGCTCGCCCCGCTCGCCGCTGCCGCCCTCCGCGTCGCTCGCGACCGACCATTCCGGGCATGCGGGCGCTCTCCACACCGCCCGCGCCCGTTCCGGGCTAAAGTGCATGTGCCCTCGACGCCAGCGGGTAAGCGCGAGGGGTTGCGCGGCGTAGCTGCTCACCCCCCACGCTTACTCCGCTGGCCGCTCGCTCCGGGCGGGTCGGCGCGCGGTGCTGGTTGGGCCCACCTCATGCAGGCGCGCTCTCGCTCGCGCCCGGTAGGGCGCTCGCGAAGGCGCGAGCGAGAGCGCGCAGATGGTTCTGTCGGTCGTTGTCGTCGGAAAACCGCGATGTAGGAGCATCGCGGAGTCGGCGCGTGAGCGCCTTCGGAATCAGGTCGATTCCAATGTCTAGTAACAACGCTAGCGGAAAGGTCGTTTCGGTCGATGAACAGGCATTCGAGAAAGCGGGCGGTCAGGCAGTCGATGAAGACGGCTTCCCGGTCGTCGACAAGACGCCGGAGTTCGAGGCCGCGGTCGAGCAGGAGACGCAGGCGAAGGTGGATGCAAACCACCCGGAAGGGATCGCGGACACGAGCAAAGACCGGATTCACGGCGTCACCCTCGAACAGGAAGAGCGCATTCGGGCGCGGGAAGCCGAACTGGAGCGCATCAGTGCCCAAGCCGAGCTGGGAACGCAGCACGGTCGTGAGCAGCGCACGCGAGAGGTCGTCAGCGAGCAGTGTGGTCGTGACGAGCCGGCGCCGGCGGAGCGCACGGATCCCCGAGAGAAGCTGACGCAAGAGGAACTCGCGGAGGTCAACGAGCAAGCCATGCGGATCAGCGACGAAGTGAAGGGCGGCTGGTCGAGAGCGGTCGTCGCGAAGCAGTTGGCCGAGAAGGTGCAGCGCGGTCGGGACGTCACGAAGGCGGTGCTGGAGACCCTCGAGGAACTGAAGGCGGCGCCGGGGGCGATCGTGCCCATCGCGGACGTGCCGGACGTCCCGGTCGGTGAGGTGACGGTCGAAGGCACAGTTAGCCAGCTCTGGGATCCGAGTGACACGTCAATTTCTCAGGTCGGGTTAATCGAAGACGACAGTGGGAAGATCAAGTTCACCATCTGGGAGGCCTCTCGGAAGACGGTCGTGAGCGAAGGTGAGACGGTCCGGTTCCGGGCCGCCAAGAAGAACTGGTACCAGGGGCGGTGCAGTATCGCCATCACGGGCTGGAGCAGGATCGAATTCCCAGAGCGCGGTCGGTGGTGGGAAGAGTAGGCGAGCGCGACGCCCTCCTTTTTTGATGTGTGCCGGACCGGCCCTGACCCCGCCGCCCCACCCTCCGCTCCGTGCTCGCTTCGCTGCGCGCGCAGCCACAACCTCACGCACCGGGCCAACCGATTCGACGATCTCATTACGGTGTGTGTCAAGCACCACCATCTCTGGAAACGACTCTCACCGCTTCAGATCGATACTCAGTAAATCTTGCAGCCAGCGGCCGTCTAAATGGGAAAGTGATTGAACAGCGGTTGGGAGGGAGTAACACCATAGATTAGATATGGCTCCCTGATGAGAGGGTAATCAATGAGTGTATCTGTCGATTTTGGAAACATTAGGCCCATTGAGGACTCTCGGAGAAAAGGTTTCGAGGAGTTATGCAGCCAAGTTGCTCATAAGTACGAAGAAATCCCGGCATCCTGGAAATATACGCGTATTGGCGACCCTGACGCAGGAATTGAGTGTAAGTGTGAATCCCCAGAAGGGGAAATATGGGGTTGGCAAGCCAAATATGTTGATAGGATAAACAACGAGAGCCTGTCTCAGATCGACAGCTCTGTGAAACAAGCCCTGGAAAACTACCCTAATCTAAGTCGCTACTTTGTCTGCGTTCCCTGTGATAGACCTCATAGTCCGAGGGAGGGCATCAAAACTGCCCTAGAGAAATGGAATGATCGGAAGGAAAAGTGGGAGAAATGGGCTGAGGAAGAGGGTATGGATGTGGAGTTTGTTTTCTGGGGGCATTCAGAACTTCTAACATTTCTTAGCCAAGATAAACACAAAGGTAGAATCTATTTCTGGTTTAATTCAGACTATCTTACTGATACAAAGCTCCAGGATCAAATGGATGTGTCTATTTCTAATGCCAAAGACCGCTATAGTCCAGAACTTCACGTAGATACCGGTAATGCGGATATTTTTGAACCTCTAGGAAGGACGCCGACATTCGAGGAGAAGGTGAATGAATTACTTGATGATTTGGACGAGAAGGCCAGTAAGCTGTTTACGGAAAGACGGCTTGAAATCTTGGAGGAAGTCGATAAAGACGCCACGCTAAATCTTCGTCAGGCAATAGAAAACCTACCTGATCTGCTTGAGGATATTGAACAAATTTCTGAGGATATTCCATTAACGGAGCTACGTGAAAACGGGGAGAAAGCAGAGAATGCAATACGAGAATTAGCACCGCAGCTCCGAGCACTCAAGGAAGAAACAGATGAAGAGAAGAGTGAGACAGAAGGCCTGGGGAGGTCAGCAATGTATGATTTCAGGCAACTTCGAGGCGCCGTTGCCGATTTGAAGGGGTATCTCGACAGCAATAATCTTCAAGCTGCTGAAGATTCTGTTTTGAAGGTGCTCGGGGATGCGGGTGTAGGAAAAACCCATCTCCTTTGCAACGTTGCTAAGAATAGGATGGAAGATGGCTATCCAACGATTCTTCTCCTTGCTGAGAACTTCAGAGACCGAGATATCTGGACTCAGATGATTGAGCGAATTGGTCTAGATTGTACGCCTGAGGAGTTCTTGGGAGCGTTGGATTCGTTCGGCGAGTCTCGCGGTGTTCGATCGCTATTGATGGTAGATGCACTGAATGAAAGCTCTGACCCCAGAATGTGGAATCGGCGGTTACCAGGGATTCTGAGTAAATTAGATAACTACCCGCATATCGGATTGTGCGTTAGTTGTCGAACCGGTTATGAAGACCTCATCTTCCCCGATAGTATCGATGACCAATTTGTAGATACACGGCACTACGGGTTCAATAACGTAGAGTATGAGGCCGTCAGAAAATTCTTCGATGAACACGGAATCGAGCACCAATCGGTACCAGTTCTCCGGCGAGAATTCCAGATACCGTTGTTCTTGAAATTGTTCTGTGAAAACTTAGAGAGTCGGGGGCAAAGCCGTGTATCACACGGCCCGGAGGGTATCAGCGAAATCTTTGAGGGATACATCAACGGAGTTCATAACCGTCTTCACCCGCGTTTAGATTACGATCCCAGCGATAATAAAGTAAAGAGGGCGGTAGAGGCCCTGGCGCGTGAGATGGCTAAAAATGGAGGGGGCACAAAGAGGCTTCCCAAGAATGAGGCCAAAGATATCGTAGACGAGTTCCTACCAAGGAGGTCTTACTCAAAGAGCCTGTATAGAAATATTCTGAGTGAGGGGGTTATCTCAGAGGTAGTTACTTTTGAGGAGGACACGGATGAGGCGGTTCGATTCTCCTACGATAAATTTGCCGACCACAAAATAGCTCAACAATATCTGGAAATCTATGTGGGCGATGATATTGAGGAAGATCTCTCAGAGACAGAGGAGTTACAAGAGGTGTTTGAGAATCCGGAGCGGTACGCTGGGTTGATCCAAGCCTTGGCTATTCATCTCCCTGAGCAGGAAGATGTCGAAGTATTTGATTTTGTAGAGTCGGATGATATTCTTAACTCCTTTATTAAGAGCTTGGCTTGGCGGAATCCGGAAACGCTGACGGATAGTGGTGGAGAATTGGGTGAGGGAATTGAGGATTATCTGTGGGGGGAATTGGAGTCTCTTGAGGATCTCCATGAGCTCTGGAGAGTTCTGCTTACATTATCTACTAGTTCAGAACATCCGCTGAATGCTGAATACCTTGATGACGTTCACAGAGACAAGGAAGTGTTCAGACGCGATTTTAACTGGTCCAACTTTCTGCATGAAGAGTGGAGAGAAGACACATCAGAAGTATATCGATTAGTCAACTGGGGATTCTCTTTGGAAAACAGGCCAGTGGAGTCGTATGAACTGAAGCGCTTAATGTCGATAACCCTCTCCTGGTTCCTTTGCTGTCCAAATAGACATGTTAGAGACCAATCGACAAAGGCTATAGTCAATATCATAGACTCTGATCTTGAAATTTACAGTGAATTGATCGAGCGTTTCCAGGATGTTACTGATCCTTACATCTTGGAACGGGTCTATGCAGCAGCCTACGGGGGAGTTCTCCGACATAAACAAGATGAATCGGTTGCTGAAGTTGCCGACACCGTTTACGAAATTGAGTTTGAGGATAACGATCCTACGCCTCACCAGCTTACAAGAGATTATGCCAGAGGGATTATCGAGCTGATTCACAATGTCGACGACAGTTACGATGTCAATTTGGAGGAAGTGAGGCCTCCCTATGACAGTTCGTTCTCTATCGATGTTCCCTCTCCAGATACGCTTCGTGAGCAAGTTGAGAGCGTCCTAAAAGACTCTGATACGGATTTGAATACCCGGTTCTGGTGGGGGCTAGTTGGATCTGATTTTGAAGGACGTGGACACAGTGATTTCGCACGGTACATTGTTGGGACCAACCACAGTCCTTCTAATATCCACGGTTACGACTTTTCTGGGGACAAGGCCCTTCGTTGGATAACTAAGCGGGTGTTCGACCTGGGATGGAGGCCCGATCTATTTGGTTCGTTTGACGACTTTGTGAGTCGAACCTACACAGGGAGAATGTCAAATAGGAAGCCAGAGAGGTTCAGCAAAAAATACCAGTGGATTGCATATCACGAATTAGTGTCCTGGATAACCGATAACTGCGACTTCTCTGATTCAACTGTAGAAAGGTCTTATAGCGGCCCTTGGACGCAGTTTGATCGTGATATCGATCCTTCAGTACTAAATCCTAAGGCCCGTTCTGAGGTTTCATTAGATGAGCCTGTTGAGTATGATTGTTGCATAGATGAGGTTGGCTTAGAGGAATGGATCACAGACCATGAGGAATTCCCTGACTTGGTTTCGCTGTTGGATATCTCTGTAAATGGTGAGAAATGGCTGCCTCTGCATAGTGTCTATAAGTGGAGAGCAGATGAAGGAGAGGATTCCAGGCTTGAGAGGGATGTGTTTGCCCGGATTGACACTGTCGTTGTGGATTCTGAGATGAAAAAGGGCTTAGTGTCTTGGCTTCAGGAAAACTGGGTTATTAGTGACGAGCTTGAAAGTACTCCGTTCCATTTGGGTACATTCACTCAGACGTTCTGGGCGGAGTATCCGTGGCATCCTTCGGTGGATGATGGCTGGGAGGAAGATAGGAATCCGATTCGAGGTGCACCGATTTCTACGACCGATACGACTGTCGATTTGCTTTGGGAGTCAGAATATGACTGTACTGTAGATGAGAAATATGGAACCTATGCCCCCTCCCCACCACTTGCGAAATTACTCGACCTCGAATGGGTTGTTGATACTAAGGAATTTGCCCAAAAAGGCTCTGACCCGGTACGTATAGCAGATGTTTCGACTTCGGAAGGGTTGATTGACAGAGTGAACTCGCTCTCGATGTTAGCAGCAGATGAGAGAGTGATAGGAGAATTAGAGGAAGAAGGCCTCTCCTTAGTCTGGATTATACAAGGAGAAAAGCGATTACTTACCGACGCTGCTACAGGAACCGGGATGGGTCAAAGTCAAATCAGGGCAGTATACACCCTTGAGGGAGGGGAATGGAGTGGAGAGATGGACAGCGGTTACTATAATTGAAATACATCTTGGTTGACTTTTCGAGGTTGGCGTGGTTATTGTCTTGAACTCGTAGTTCGTAATCACACCCAGTCAAGAAGCTGAGATTCCTACTGGAGTGCTTTCTATTTGCCCCTTAATGGGCGAGGGGCTCGCTGTACTGGCGAGTTCCCGAAACACGGTGAGAACGATGGCAACCAGAGACATCTACGAGAGCGGATTCGACGAAGACGTCCGAACGGAATCGAGTGCGAACCAGTGTCCCGAGTGCGACGGTCGGGTCACCACGAACGCGGTCGAAACGGTCTGCGAGGACTGTGGCCTGGTCGTCGACGAACAGCGCATCGATCACGGGCCGGAGTGGCGGGCGGACGACGACGAGGAGCGGGGGCGAACGGGCGCCCCACTTACTGCGGCCCGCCACGATCGCGGCCTGTCGACGGAGATCGGTCGCGGCACCGACGCGAAGGGGAACGAGATCTCTGGGCAGAAGCGACGGCGACTCGCGCGGATGCGTCGAGAGCAGACACGTGGTCGCTGGCGGTCGAAAGCGGAACGAAATCTCGCCCACGGGCTGGGCGAGGTGCGTCGGTTGGCAAGTGCCCTCGAACTCTCCGATTCGGTCCGTGACCAGGCGTGTCAGCTCTTCCGGAGCGCTCAGAACGAGGATCTGCTTCGTGGCAGATCCATTGAGGCCATCGCCGCGGCCAGCGTCTACGGGGCCTGCCGGTGCAACGGCCGCTCGCGGTTAGTGGACGACGTCAGCGAGATGGCCCGCGTCGCAGAGTCACGAGTCACGAACGCGTACAAAACGCTAAACGAAGAGCTGGGGCTCCCCGCTGAGCCCGTCTCCCCCAGCATGTTCGTGCCGCGACTCGCTTCGGACCTCGAGTGTCCGGACGAGATCCGACAGCGGGCCCGAACCCTCGCGGAGCAGGCCGAGGAGCGCGGCGTCACGACGGGCGTTCATCCGGCCGGGTTCGCCGCGGCCTGCCTCTACAAGGCCGGTCGCGACGAGGGCCGATGGTTGACGCAATCCGAGGCCGCGGACGTGGCGAACGCCTCGAAGGCGACCGTCCGGGCACACTGGGATACGTTGGAGGAACAGGTCGCCTGAGGCAGATTACTGTCTCTCCGTCTGTACTGCACATCGGTCTATCCACGCTACGATTTAAACACGAAGACGAGCCATGTTCTCTGTAGACTGCTCTATGAACGGTCGTTACTCCGACTTTGAGGAACTGCGGCCGACCGGCGAGGCGTCCCACATTCCGGACACGAGGCTGGACGACGGCTGTGAGGGTGCCCCCCGGCGGCAACGCGACGCGACGAGCTCTGGTGGCTACCCTGATGCGCCGACGGTAACCGACGGCGAGTGCAAGTCGTGTGGGGCGTCAGTCCCAGACGGCCAGACGAAATGCCGATTCTGTCTCACTAACCATCTCGGGAGTGACGCCACTAGCACGAACGAGACAGCGTTGACGACGTTCCTCGGCATCGTCCACCTAGTCGTCGAGTCGACCACGTTCTACGGCGCCGTCGCGAAGGGCGGCGCGGCGGCAAACCTCCTCTCCGCCAACGAGGCTGAGTCGGCCGTCGACGACTACACGCTCATCTACGATCTCGACGAGGCGCCGGCGCGCCAGCTGGCCGAGCAATGGCCCTCACTCCCCGACGCGGTACAGGTGTCGTCAGAGGAGGGAGAGCGGCTTCTCAGAGCCGCCCGTGACCGGACTGGGTGGCACGGGCAGGAAGCGTCGGAGCGTCAGGAGCAGGTCCCGACGCGGCTCTACGACCAGCGTGGGAACGGCATCCGCGACGCGTCGCGTCTCGACGCGGTCCTCGACGACGCCGACGACGCGGTGTGGCTGGTTCCAGCGATGGCGCTAACCGAATCCAGAGGCGAGGCTGCGGCTGATCGCCAGGTGTCGTCGGTACCGACGACTCAGGAACTCGACTGTCAAACCTGTGGACGGGCGACCGACCATCGGTTCAAGAGCCACGAGTCGGTTCCGGATGCGGCGTGGACGGGGCAACCGATCTGGGAATGCCGGGTGTGTGGCTCGGCTCGCTACGGCCCCAATCTCGAGTAGCCCCAGTGCTGAGCGTCGATTAACCAACATCCTGCGAGCACCGTCGATGTTCGTTGGTTAAGACTAGGATCTCCTGCAAGTCCGACGCCAGTCTCGATGGGGAGTCTTTCCGCGCCGGCGAGCGGTGAGGCGCTTCCGATGGAGCAAGAGTTCAAACAGGGCTACCGGATGCATCGTATACTCAGCAATCTCAACCGACTCGACGTCGACCGATTGGACGATGCGGATCGAGAGCGAGTCGAGACCGCGAGAAATCTCCTGGAAGAGGTGAGCCTTCTCACGCGGCCGGGCGACGGAGCCGGGGCGGACGCCCACGCAGACTCCTAAATGGCGTCGTCGGCCACACCTCGGGAGGCACCTCTCGCGTCGGTTTATCGCCCCCGACAGGGGTGCGGGGGCGACCCCGTGAAGTCCAGACATGGCGACACTGCAAGCTGCGACGACGTCGACCGGCGCGATCGTATCGGATCCACAGGCAGTCCGCGAGCTCTGTGAGAGCTACTGCTTCGGGACGCTCGACTGGGAGGTAACCGAAGACGGAGAGCTCACCATCTGGGGATACGACGACTTCGAGGTGTACGAGGCGCGGGAGAACGGCCTCCCGGACTACGAGGGCGGGATCGTGACCCACGAGTTCTTGCGAGAACTCGCCAACCACCTCGAAGCGGACGAGGAACTCGATATTCAGACGGCAGGATTCACCAAGTGCCGCTTCCCCGTGCTGGCGAAGCGGTACGTCGTTCGCGACGGCCAAGTCCTCCACGCGGACCTCAGTTCCCCCGTCCCGATCGACGAGTAGCGTTGTTCGTCCCCCGAGAGGGGTGCGGGGCGATCCAGTCGCGGTCGCCCCGTGAGGTGATTGCTCGATGGGACACCGCGCGCTCGTTGCGTACGAACGCACAGACGGACAGTACACGCTCCACTACAGCCATTGGGGCGCAGCGAACCTCAAGCTCACGCACCGAATTTCGGCTGAATCGCCGTTCGGTGGCGACGACACCGACTCCAAGTGGGCGAAACAGCTCCTCGCAGAGCTTGCCGATGGCCTCGAGGCAGAAGCCGTCGACGGCGACCTCGCCGGCGAGGATCGACCGTCGACGGTTGTCGAACCGAAGCCCCGCGCCACCGGGCTCACCCTCGACGAGATCGTCGCTGACCATCTCGACTACCTCCACCATGAGGCGTTCTTCGTGGTGTCGACGACGTTCGAGGTGACCGCCTATCGGACGCTGTGGTTCGGGCTCCAGTACGACTCGGAGACGGTCGAACAGGGAGAGTCGGTCGGGAACGGGGCGCTCGCGACGGTGCGCTGGTACGACGGCGAGCCGGTGGGCGACGGCCACCTACATGGACAGTTCGCGGCCCTCAAAGACGTCGTTGGCGATATGCTCGACAAGGGCGTCTTCACGCCGTCGACGGCGAGACAGTACCTGAAACGGAAGCTGGCCGAGCGAGTCGGAGACCGACAGGAGCTGCTCATTCCGACCGGAGAATCACCCTTCGAGAAGGCGAGCTTGAACCACTCCTAGTTCGATCTGCTTCGTGGCAGCTGCTGTTTTTCAGGGTCGGAATGGGTGAGCCCCGCCGTAGGCTCATGATTCGATGACATCAGAGGACGACCCGTTTCACGACTGCGAGTTGGATCCCGAGACGATCCTCGGGACACACACCTTCGAAGACGTCCTGTTCACCGACGAGACGGAAACCCCGGTGAACGTGCTGACCGGCGTATCACCGGCACATTCGCGAACGACAGTCGAGGAAGCGAAGGAGTTCGCTGCGAGTATCGACACGGAGACGCCCCAGATCGCGCTCCCCGCATCCGTCGAGTCGCAGGTCGAAACACAGAGCAAGCCCTACACGGCGGCCGCGTTCTTCCACTTCAAGGCGACAGGCTCGCTCGAACGGCACCGCGCCTACCACGCCGCCTACGAGGCGGACGCGTTCGCGGTCGACTTCGAGGCAGATTACGCGTCGGGCGACCTGACCATCACTGTCGAACGAGCGGACGAATCCTGAGAATCCGCCGTCACGAGGAGAGTTTTTCGAGCGCCGGCGATGGGTGCCGGCGCAGCTGGAGCGAGCAACGATTCCCGGTGCGTCGGCGTTTCGAGGTGTTCGAGATGCATATGGTGATTTACGCCCTCGTAGAGGCATCGACGCACGACGACGCCCTGGCCACCGGAAAGTCGGTGTTCGACCGCCTGGTCGGCGCTGACCCACACGCCGGCGCCGTCTTCGACTACTACGTCACGTTCGATGAGGAGGACACGTCCGTTGCGGGGAAGGCGCGATGGGGAGAGTTGCCGACTGCAGCCCCCGTCGACTCTGATGACGGCGAAGACCTGCTCGAGCGTGGTTGGGAGGCGACGAAGGAGGAATTCGAGCGGAATCTCGACCGGGTGAAGGAGGCCATCGACGAGCTCTCAGACGAGGAGATCATGCGCGACGAGGACCTCGCCCGGCACGCCTTCCACCAGGTCGGTGCGTACGATGGCCCGACAATCTTCCTGTACACCGAACACGGAACCGGCATTCGTCACCGTGGACAGCTGGATCGACTCCTCGAGGAGAGTGAAGAGCTCTGGATCGTGCCCGCTGACGTCCACTTCTAACCAATGCCTCGCATCACCAACTGGCGACGCCAGAGCCGCTCGCCGACGCTTGCGTATCGGAACACCGAGACCGGTGCGCGAGCCGTCCTGCATCGAGCCCCGGACTCCTACCGGTACAAATGGCGTGGGGCAATCCTCGTCGACGGCTATCCGGTGTGGTCGCGGGGGTACGAGACGAAGGACGCGACGTCGTTCCGTGACGAACTCCGGGAGCGGCCGGCTCCGGACCTCAGCTGCCCGGAGTGTCCGAACAACGACGTTCGCGTCGGCGAGAAGGCAGCAGACGGGGCGAAAGTCCAGCGGTGGTACGACTGCCCCGACTGTGGATACGAAGCCCCCTCACGCATCGTCTACGGCCCCGAACGGTGAGTGAGTGAGTGAGCGCTGGGCGCTGTTTTTCGGCCGGGCACGAGGTGGTGGCCCGGGACGACCGGGTGAGTCAACCAATGACCCTCGAAGTACTTGACCGACACAGCGAGGCACTATTCGAGTTCCTCTGGTGTCCCGTCTGCGGGCAGGAGGTCTTCACTCACATCCCCTTCGAGGGGGTGTTCTGCAAGAACTGCAACACCCAGGTCGAACTCCAAGAATCCCGCGAGACACGCGGCTACGAGGAGGCCGTGCTCGCCTGCTTCGATTCTACCACGACCTGGAACCTCCACGTCGACGAGAAACTGCGCCGCGGACTGCCTGATGGGTCGGCGCGCGTGAAGATCTTCGGCGCACCGGGCGCCTACGAGGTCGACTGGTGGAGTCCGGAGCCAGGTGAGGATTGGGAACCTGTCGAGCGCGGCGAATTCGACGACGTCGAGGAACCAAACGAGGTGGCGCACCTAGCGTAGAGCTTAGCAAATACGCCAAGCCTGTTTGTTTTTACTCTACCAATTGCACACATCGTTTATGGTCCAAACCGAAGGCGCTGTAGAACGACTACGGCGAAGAAAATCAATGGAATCGGATCTGCGCGAACAAATTGGTGGTGTACAGTTCTCTTTGCCCTTATTCACGATCGAACAGGCTCAGGAAATTAGACTACGCCCAGATTACGAAGACCTTCTATTTGACATGTATATGTCCCCTCAGAAGAGTGATCTCGATTTCGAACACGACACCCTATCATATCGGATTAAGGATGTAGAAGTGCGTGAACACGGGACGGGGATCAGTTATCGAGTCAAGCGAATATTGGATATGGCCTCATTTCAAGCAATCGTGAAAATTGACCTCGAATTCGAGGAATCTATCCCCACAATGCAGCTTCACGAGGACCCTCGATTAGAAGATCTTGATCTCTCAGCGGATTACTATCGGGGCGACTCTGAGATGACACTGTGGATGAAGGAAGTAGAGGACGGAACAGATGCGCTCGCACACCTTGCCCAATTTAATCAGGCGCTCAGTAGCCAATGGAACGGACCGAAAACGATAGATGAGGCAATTGAAGGAATTGCAAAATGGCAGGCGTTCAATCTTATGCAGGAGAAGAGGCGGTGACTGGAGAGAAGGTTTCCTGACGGTTGTTTCTGCGCCGGCGATGGGTGCCGGCGCACCCGCGTCGGCGGTGATCGATGTCGACACGAAGTCAACTCCGATTCATCCAACGGAGCGAGACCGCAGGCGAACAGTCCGATACCGACCGCATCGCACAAATCTACCGCCACTCGGACGGATATCCCGATAGCGTCCTCCATGACCTGGACCAGCTGAAGCAGCTGCTTGACGAGACACGAACAGAGCGCGGGGCTGCGTACGCCGCTGCCCAGTTCCTGTTCCTCGACACGCTCTCGACGATGACCCTCTACGTGGACGAAGGGCGTGACCGGAGCATCCACGCTGACCAACCCTCGGATCTCCTCGACCCGGACAATATGGAGCACCTCAACCAGCCGATGTTTCTGCTCGGACACGGCGTCGAGAATCCGGCCGACGGCATCCACGGCGACGAAGAGTACCTCTACGTTGTCGAACTCCCGACACGGAATCCGTTCGAGGAGCCGTCCGAGTGGACCGTCAAAGTGAGTGGTCACTCCGCCTTCCCGCGCTGGGATGGTCCGACCGAGGAAGCCTTCGATCGGGCTAGCTGGCAGTTTGAAGGACCGCTCTCGGCCGCCGTCGACGAACTACTAGCTCAACCAAGCTAATCGTTAATTGGACACTCCCAAGGTTCGAGTTCTGAAGAGAAGGAGCACCCAGTATAGGATTCTTCGGAACGAATGATTTGCAGATTGCTACTGAGAGTTACGAATCCGCCGTCGAGCTCGAGAATCCAATACCTGCTGTGCATAGAGTGAATCCTCTCGGTCGCTTTCCGCGACCCATTCAAACGCTTGGCGAGAAATTTGTTTCATCAGTAGCTCACCGTTTTCGATTTTCCAGCCAAACGGTTCTTTAGGGTCTAATCCCCGCTCTCGAAGGATCTCGTCGTCGACACGCAGAGCCATAACGAGGTCGTCCCCGTATTCAGCTGCTTGTTCCGGGCTCAGCACCAAGTTATCGAGGTATTCATCGCTGTTCGGCTTGGGCGTCATCCACTCGACGGTCCACTCATCTCCGACCTGATTGGAAGGCATACCTGTAGAATAGTCGTTGCTCGATAAAATTGACAGGGGAACAAAGGGTCGTATCAGAACCAGGTGTTTGCGCTCAGAGCAGACCATTGCCAGGACAACAGAGAACAATACCCGTTTTAATCGATAAGTCCGATTGGTCCAGTATGGATTACGTGGATGAGCCGCCGGAAACAGAAAATCCTGTAATGGTGATTCGGGTAACAGCGAAATGTACCCTCTGCGAAACCGCTGAGCGGTGTGACTCACCTGGCGAAGCAAAAGAGTGGGCGAGAGATCATCAACATCCTCGAGACTTTATTGGATACCGTCGGACCTGGGCCGAGCGATAACCAATTCGACACCTCGATACTCAGATTACACCTCCAAGTGCGAGGATGCCAAGCAGTAGTAGAACAGCCGTAATTACTCCTCCACCAGCAGTGAGGAGCTTATTCTCCATCACCTTCTCGTGGATCGGCATCGCGGCGTACTCCTCGCGGAAGGCCTCGAGATTCTCCTCGTCGTAGAAGTACTTCGTCTTCAATGCGAACCGTTCCGTCACCGCGCAGCCCGTACAGACCGGTTCGCCTTCCAGCCGCTCCGTTTTGGTGTGGCTGGAGCAGGCGATGGCCCCGCAGTTCGGACAGTAGGTGTACATCTCGGTGACGCCACTCGTATCACAGTGGACGCACTGATGGATGCCGTCCTCGGCGGTCACTCTCGACGGGCCTGCCGCATAGTACTCGTAGGGGTAGGTGTACTCCTGGACGTCGGTAGTGTGCCGAACTTCCGGGAGGTACACTGGTTCGATCGACTGGACAGAGATGTCCGAGCGGTTCGGCTCACAGGTCTTGTTGTACGTGACGTTGTTGTCGCCGGTGTAGGTGACCGTCGTCGTGTGATGCTGCTGGAGGCGCTCGACGGCCCACTCCTTGTACTCCGTTTGCGTCTGCCCGAACCGCCGCTCCTCGACGTCGTCGAACACCTCTCCGAACTGCTCGGCATCGAGGTCGACCGTCGCGTGGAGATTCTCGGTGACCAGCGTCCCGACGTCCTCATCGACGACCTGCGGCTGCCCGCGTTCGGCGTGGGCGACGAATCGGGTCCGGTCGTTGATCCGGTGGATGACGCCCACCGACGTCTCGAAGACGGCGTTCGTGTCCGCGGTGACAGCGACCACCGGGCGGAACGTCACCGATGAGTGTGGGTCTGGCAGGTCGGCAGCCTCGATGTTCTCGATGTCGCGGAACGCCTCCGTGACCGGCGCGTCGACGTCGGCGGCAGGGTCGTACGGGCGGAGCGTCTCGTCGCAGAGAATCTCGATTCGTCCGTTGTAGAGGTCGAGGCCGATCTCGTCGGCGATCTCCCGGAGGTCCTCGCCATCGAGCAGCTCGATCGGGTGTGGGTCGTCGTTCTGCTGGAGGCGGTTTGCGTACTCCTGAGCAGGGTTCGTAAACCGGCCGGTCGTGACGACCATTCCGCGTTTCGGGCCGTCGAAGTCGAACGTCGCGATCGCCGAGTGGAGCTTCTGGACGACCGGCCGCCCGACCGTCCCCGTGTGCTTGCACTCGACGATAATCGCACGCCGCGTGCCGTCGACGACCTCCTCCATGATGACGTCGCGACCCTCGTCAGCCGTGCGGTCGGCCTGGCGGACGTTCTCGTAGCCGAGGTTCCGGAACACGTCCTCCATCACGTCCTCGAACTCGAAGCCAGAGAGATCGTCCAGTACAGCCATCCTCAATTATGTGGACAGTACGTTGGAACTGCCAAATACGTTGGTGAACGCTACGCCGTCCTGTTTGTTGAACCCCTGAGAGGGGTGCGGGGGTCACCGAACCGCCCGCGAGCAACGAATGAACGGGAATGTACCTGTAGCAAGTTCGGAATCGGTTCCAGTAGCATCGGCCGCTCAGTCTCACCAAGCCACAGTCGAATACGTCGGCTTCCGCGTCGACGGCCAAGCCGTCGTGCTGAACCTCTCGGAGCATCGGCGACTCTCCCTCGAGCGCAGTCTGGACCTCGTCAACCACAGTCCGAGCGGGTTCGAGTGGGGGTACACCGGTAGCGGGCCCGCCCAGCTCGCGTGCGCACTCCTGCTCGACTACTACGACGACGAGCAGTTCGCCCGTGAGCACTACATCGCGTTCCGGAATCAGGTGGTCTCACAGTTGGAGTGCGACGGTGCAGCGGCGTGCTGGCACCTCACCGGCGAGGAGATCGACACCGCGATGGCGACCCTTACCGACGACGTCGTCGCGCTCCCCGACGGTGGACGGCCGTCACCGACGCTCCCCGAGAACTGGCGAACCGTCTCTCGCCCGGACCGGCGGGTCTTCCAGCGCGCTGATCGCGACCACTACATCGTACTCGGGGATGGGAGCGACGAGTGGCTGGTCGTACTCTGCAGCCAAGGCGACCGGGCATATCCTGCCCCGCTCGTACATCGGACGGTTGCCGAAGAGGCTGACGTGGAACGGGTAATCCGGGAACTCGCCGAAGAAAGCAACGGCCTCATCGAGCCCCGGGAGGGGGAGCACTGATGGAGACACTTCGGCTGGCGCGAGCCACCCACCAGCTCCTCGAACGTGTCGAGGCGCTCGAGAAAATCGGGCGCGAACTGGAGCGATACAACGACCGACAGGAGCGCACCGACGGAGACACCTGAGGATGTGAGGACACGCTCCAGGTCGAGTGGTAGTTCGTGAGACGTTGTTTTTGCGCCCGGGAGAGGGGCGCAGGGCGCGAGACGATGCAGTCGCACGTCGACGAGGATTCCTGAAGTGAGGTGACTGAGATGAAAGATCCAGAGTCCAGAACCATCTTCGCTGGCGTCGATGGACGTACCGACACCGAACTACCAGAGTGGTACCGAGAGCGACACGGGGATGCAGACCCTGTGACCTTCGCCGAGGCGATTCGCGATCTTCCGCAGGCCGTCGAGACGACCGTGGCGTACCAGAATCCGTACACCGACGAGTGGGTCAAGACGGAGCGGTTCAACGCGCTCGTCGAGCCGAGTCGGGCTCAGGAGCAGGCCCGAGATGAGGACGCGGACACGGACCCGTTGTTCCACGTTCCCACTGACAGCTACTCGATCATCAATCCGGTCGACGTCTACGGGCCGCTGGAGGAGGTCCTCCGCGAGGAGACCATCGACGGGACCCCGCTGGGCGAGGTGATGTTCGGCGAGATTCGGCGCTACCGGGGCGGCGGCGAAGTCCATATAGACATCATGTTCGACGGCCTCGAGGTGCGCCTTCCCGGTCGGTCGGACCCGATTACGATGGGCGTCACGTCGGGCTACGACTTCTTCGGCGAGCACGCCGTCTACGTGGAGGGGTTCGCTCAGGATGGCTACTGCTCGAACACGATGCGCTCGCTCACCGACAAGGAGGTCATCAAACACGTCGGCGACGTCCGGAACTTCCGGACCTGGTGGGAGGAACTGCTCGCACAGGTCGAACTCGTCGCCGATGACCTCTTCGAGTTCATCCGGGACGCCCAGGATATCGAACTCGACTTCTCCGAACTCCCGTTCACCGTCACGGAGTTCTACACCCTGCTGGGGTTCCCGGACTACCTGGCCGAGCGTGCCGCCGGCGATGCAGAAGCCAATGCGGCGTCCCCCTTCGAGATCGATATGTGGACGCTGCATTCCGGCGCGACGTACGCCCTCACCCACTTCTTCAAAGGGAAAGAGGGGGCATCCCTCGATCAGTACGTCCGCATCGCCAACGACATCCTGTTCAATCCGGAAGGCACGATCGAGCGCGTCGAGCAGGCCTACGAGCAGCAGCTAGAGGCGGACGGTGACGACGGGTCACAGGCGTCGCTGGCCGGCGAACGAGCGCTGGCGAGCATCGAGCGCGTCAGCGACGACCTGCAGGAGAAAGTCGAGCAGTTCGAAGAACGCGAGGACGCGCTACGTGAGCGGTTCCAAGAGGCGATGGGCTAAGAGCAGTCGGCGAGAAAATTCGCCAGGCGTGCTTCCGTTCTAGCGGCTGGAATCCACTGCTGACAGTATTAAGTGAGTAGGGGCGTACCCAGAGACCATGTCTATTGAGCATAATCCGACTCTCGACGCGCGAGAGCCACAGCAGGGGGATATAGAGACTTTTGAAGAGTTGGAGTCTGGTGACTCGGTCAAATTCTTTGAGTGGCCCGTCGAGCCGTTGACTGTCATCGGCTGGGAAGAAGACGACAAAGTCGGGGAGCGGGTAAGAGTAGAAGCAGAAGGCGGCGAGTCGTTTCTATATCAGGTAAACGGTCACCTCTGGCATTACGTCCCTGAGGACGAGTTCGCCGGCGAGAATAACCCGTACCCTGTTCAGGACCTCGTTTTGCTCGAATCCTCGGAAGCCTGACTGGGCTTCGAGACAGCGCGAATCCTGTCGTGAAGGCCTCTATTTTGGTGGTCCCATTCGCAGTGGGTGCACCTTCCCAAGATCTACTGCTTCAATTCTCTGCTGTTGCTCGTGCCCTCGATAGGTGGAGGCATCCGTTATGGGTACTTCTACAGACGACTCAGAGGCGTCAGACGAATTTCCGCCTGAAAAACGGCTTGAAGCACCGAACACGCGCCTGATCAAGGCAGGGATCGAGACGATTCCGGATATGGAAACCCTCCAGGAGTGCGTTGCCTACGAGAACGCCCACCAGAATCGAACGCAGATTCTGCGCCGGCTCAAGTGGAAGGCTGAAGAGCTACGTGAGGGCGAAGAGTAAGTTCTGTTCTTAACCAACGCATTCCGCGTGGGTTTCCTGATTGTTGGTTAACTGCCTGAGTCTCGGTTTTTCGGGCCCCTGAATGGGTGCGGGGCAGCCAGCAGCGGCCTCGCGAGCCTAATCATGTCCCTCAAGCTGAGCTCCAGCGCCAGCACCGCCCGCGAAATCGCCGCCGCCAGACAGGCAGACTACGTGGCGTTTCTGCATCGAGCCCCGTTTGTCGTCGACGCTGTCGACCTCGGCTTCCTTCCCGGCTTTCGCGAGGATTGTGGGTATCAGGAGGCGCAGTATCAGAACCTTAGCCTCCCTGTCGGGATGCTCGACAACGATTTCCGGAATCCCGATCTGGAGCGGTTCGTCGACCGTTTCTTCGAGTACGAACCTCAGGTCGGGGTCATCGGGGACGTCGACGAAATCGACGACGTCGACGCCCACGTCGCTGCTGCTCGTGAGATCCAAGCGAGCTATCCAGAGGCCGAGCTCATCGTCGTTCCGAAGTCGCGGGCGGTGATCGACGCGATTCCCGAGACCCTCGTCCTCGGGTATTCACGAGGATACGCCGACCGCCTGGCCCACGAGTTCTCCGACCCTGCCGATTGGAGAGGGCGGCGCGTCCACATCCTCGGCGGGAGTCCGCCCAAGCAGCTCGATGCCATTCGGCAGCTGACCAGACCGACACTCACGGACGAGCCACCAGCCGACATCGTCGGCGTCGACTGGAACGGGCTGCATCGCGGCGCGCAGTTCGGTGAGTTCTGGACGGCCGACGGCTGGGACGACAGCGGTCGCGACGCCGACCACGTCACTGTCCGAAAGACGGTGCGCCACAGCCTCGCTCGCGTCCGTGAGTTTTGGAGGGCCCACGGAATCTGGCCCGAAACGACACCGCAAGACGAGGGGCTCAACGTCGAGTACGAGGGTCCGAGTCCTGCCGATCTCGAGGACGCTGCCTGTACCGAGTGCGGGACGAACGTCTGGCGAACTCGCCGCGGCCCGTACGTGGCCGAATACGATTCCGGCGCAATCTGTGGATACTGCAGCTACGAGTGCTACTTCAGCCACCGTCATCGGAATAACCTGGAGGAGATCGCCGGCGAGCAGAGCGTCTACCTCCCGCCGGCGTGACTTCGCGACCTGTTTTTCGTGCCCCAGAGAGGGCGAGGGCTCCTTCGAAAGCTCTCAGAGGTGACTTCCAGTGAGTCAACAACAGAGTCCCGACAACGTCTCGATCGACGAGATCCCGGTCGATATCGACAACACGCAATCAGCGAAAGTCGATTCCGCCGACGTCCCCGACGAAATCGAATCCATCACCCGTGGGCTCGCCGGTGAGCAGCCGCCGACGAATCCCATAGTGGTTCTCAAGGCGGCCCGGTGGTGGTACATTCACGGCAAGGGCGGCACGGATCCCGCCTTCCAGTGGGCCATCGAGTGGGCGCGTCACCTTGCGACCGACACACCCAGTGACGTCGAGCGGTTCGACGAGTTCCTCGAGTACCTCGTCACGGTTGGCTTTGCGGACGAACGCCACGAGCTCCGCTGACCGGCAGAGCGGTTTTTGAACGCCCCTGAGGGGTGCGGCGCGGTCTAAACAGACGCAGTCGCCGTGAACTCGATTCGGTGAACACGATGTCCACGACCAGAGACTCGTCGGTCTCCTTCGACCAGACCGACACGCGATCAGACGAGATGAACAGTACCATCGAACAGTGGATCGACGACCTCGTCGCCGGCGTCGACGACGCGCAGGCCAGCGAAGAGTTCCAGGAGTGGCTCGACGTCCAGAGTCGCTTCCACGACTACTCCTACCGGAACACGCTCCTCATCAAGCGGCAGTGTCCCGAGGCGAGCCAGGTGGCGGGCTACCGGACGTGGCAGGAGGAGTTCGACCGTCACGTCACGGAGGGTGAGTCGGCCATCTGGATCTGGGCGCCGATCATCACCAAGCAGTGCCCGGAGTGCGAGAATTCGCCGAGCTATCACGAGGATAGTGACTGTGACTACGATGAGACGTCGCCCGAGGAGTGGTCCGAGGGCCTGGTCGGGTTCAAGCCCGCGCCGGTGTTCGATGTCTCCCAGACCGAGGGCGAACCGCTTCCCGACCTAGACACTGAAGCGACTGGGGACGCCGGCGATCTCGTCGAGCAGTTGACTGACGCCGCTGACGACCTCGGCGTGACGGTGCGGATCGTTCCAGCCGAGGAGTGGACCCACGGCGAGGCGAAGGGCATCTGCGAGCAGCTGAGTCTCGTCGACGTTCAGCCGCTCGTCGAGGTACGTGATCGGGAGAACGAGGCCGACCTCGCGCGAACGCTGATTCACGAGTACGCTCACGCCCTGCTCCACTTCGACGTCGACGACGACACCGAACGGGCGAAACGCGAGGTCGAGGCCGAAGCCGTCGCGTACGTCGTCGGGCGCTACTGCGGGATCGATACCAGCGGGTCAGCGTTCTACCTCGCTGCGTGGGAGTCGGATAACCCCGAGGTCGTTCGCGAGCGGCTTGGACGTATCAGTTCCACAGCAGAGGAGCTCATCGACGTGCTCGGAACCTGAGTTGCCGCAGTGAGAAAGAGTTGGAATGATAGATAGGAGCGGTTTAAAACGGCCTCCATTACGCATCAGGATCGGTCCCAGAATACTGGTGGAGAGAACTCTGTTAGTGTGCTACCGCTCCAAGTTCTATATAGTAACCACCCAACTTTCTATTGGAGACCGATGAAGGAAGTGACTGATACGAAGATATATGCGTACTCAACCGAAGTGACCGTGGAGATCATGGGCGTCGATAGCCACGGAGACTTTGCTATCGTCTCCTATCAGTTCAGTTTCGATAACGATCAGACGACACTACGGGTGAAAGGAGATATCGACCCACAACACGAATCATATGTAGAATCCGCTCTCGAAGAGGCTGGTTATACACTCGTTTGATCCGAACCATACATCGAATTCGAAACCTGATCGAAGTTCCGATAACCATCTCCTGATGGTTTAATGGAGCGGACCTTATGACCGTCAGTATGGATAAATGGCAGCGACGGACAGTCTATTATTCACTCCTTCTCATCGGAGTGATGCTTGTTTACACGGTTCTCTATCATAACGGAATGCGAATCTACGAGGGAGAGAATCTCACCTTCCTCCATTCCCTGCAGGTTGTCGTCGAGACGTTCACCACGACCGGGTTCGGGTCGGATGCACCGTGGGACAGCCCAGAGATGAACGCACTTGTTATCGTCATGGACCTCACAGGTGTAGTCCTCATTTTTATGGCCCTGCCAGTGTTGGCATTCCCGTTGCTCGAAGATATCCTGTCGACGACCGTCCCAAAATCGGTCGATAACGGGCTCGATGACCACGTCGTCATCTGTTCCTATACTCCCCGAGCGGAGGCGCTCATCTCCGAACTTGAATCCTGGGACGTAGACTACGTTATCGTCGAGCCGGACCGTGACCGTGCGACCGAGATCTACGAAGATGATTATCACGTCATCCATGAGGATCCCGAATCGGTGACTGGCCTCAAACAAGCAGAACTCACATCGGCTCGGGCACTCGTCGCCGACGTTTCCGATCAAATAGACGCAAGTATCGTCTTGACCGCTCAGGAAGTCGCCGATGATGTTCCGATTATCAGTGTCGTTGAGGAACCTGATCGAACGGCATATCACCAGCTCGCAGGTGCTGACGAGGTGCTCTCTCCACGACCGCTACTCGGCGAAAGTCTCGCGTCGAAAGTAACGACATCCATCACAGCCGATTTGGGGGAGGCAGTCGAGATCGGCGATGACTTCGAGATTGCGGAACTCCCGATCCATCGTGGCAGTCAACTCGTCGGCACAACGCTCGCCGACAGCGGGATACGGGAGCAGTCCGGCGTCAACGTTATCGGGGCGTGGTTCCGTGGAGAATTTGAAACCCCACCATCTCCGGACGCAACGCTCACGAATGGTACAGTGCTCCTCGTCACAGGCCGCGAGGAGCAACTCGAACAACTCAAAGAACTCACGCTCTCAGAGGTTCGACATTTCGATCGTGGACGGACCATCGTTATCGGATACGGACAGGTCGGCCGCACGATCACCAATGCCCTCGATGAAGCCGACCTGCCGTACACCGTGGTCGACCAGACGGAGATGGAGGATGTCGACGTCGTCGGTGACGCTATTGAGCCGGAGACGCTTCAAGAGGCGGGAATAAACGATGCCAGATCGGTGATTCTTGCGCTCCCCGATGACACGACTACCGAATTTGCGACGCTGGTAATCCGGGATGTGAGCCCCCAGACGGAGATCATCGCCAGGGTTGAGGAGACTGAGAGTGTCCAGAAGATGTACCGGGCCGGCGCCGACTATGTCCTGTCGCTGGCCACCGTCAGCGGCCGAATGATTGCGTCGACAATACTCGAAAACGAAGACGTCCTCTCGTTGGATCAGCATGTGGAGGTGGTCCGCACGCACGCACCAGAACTGGTCGGGCGAACAATTGGCGACGCTCTAGTGCGATCGAAGACAGGTTGTACCGTCGTCGGGGTTGAGCGTGACGGTGGCGTTATTACCGACGTGGGACCAAATCACAGAGTCGAGTCGGGCGATGAACTCATCATCGCAGGTACTGACGAGGGAATTCGACGGTTCAACGAGCAAATGACGTGAAGAGCGAATAAGTGCGAACCACACTAACCATCGAATCAAACGCATATGCATCCGTATATACGCGAATATTTCCGACGCCTCCGTTTGCTCTCGTGGAACGAGCAAGAGCAGCGGTTACGCGCATTTCTTCGCGTGTACGTGTTCGTGATGGCCTACGCCATCGTCTTCATCTCACTTCCACTCCTCGTCTCACCATCAGGAAATGAATTTTTCCGCTCAGCTCTTCTCCGGCTCCTCTTGCTTTTTTTCACGGTCGGACTTATCATTGGGGCAGCGGTCTATCTGGATAAACGACCTGTTCGGGGGTATGGCCTCGAAATATCCCGAGGATGGATGTTCGATCTTCTCGCAGGTGTTGTTATTGGAGGAATGATTCCCGCAGTAGCAGTGTCCCTCGGGGTCGTTGGTGGCTGGATTGCGGTCGTCGAACCACGATTTTCGCTGACAGCCAGCTACCTCCGGAAAATATGGCTAAGTGTCGTCACTATCATAGGTATCGCGGTGGTCGAAGAACTCGTCTTTAGGGGATACGTACTCACAAACGCTATTGAGGGATTGGATCTGCGGTGGATGTCTGAGACGATGACGATTGCCGTTGCGTGGAGTATATCAGCAGTGCTGTTTGCAATCACACATCCAGCTCCCACTCTCGTTGATGGACTTCACTTCCTGAGTGCGGGACTCTTGCTCGGGCTAGCATATCTCGCTTCGGGACAACTTGGCCTCCCGATCGGCATCCATGCCGGGTTTAATTTCGTCTCAGGTCACGTGTTTCCGATAGCATCCGATCCATCGGTTACAGTCATTTCACTCTCCGTGAGTGGGCCTACATGGCTTACCGGCCAGTCCGGTCTCATCCAGACGGGACTCCTGATCCCAGCCGCCCTTGGGATGCTGGGGTTTCTCTGGTGGCGGACTGATAGGCTTGGTATTAGTCCGGATATCAGATCCAAACTCAAGAACAAGTGACCCGCCTCGGGGTCAAGCCCCGAGGCACTCGGCCTGTTCCGCCTGTAGACTCCAACGATATCAGGAATTCTTTTTGAGCCATGCCCGATAAGTTGGAGTCACTATACCATGGTTGACCTTCCTGAGTCGCTATCCAATATAGAGCTTTCTCGGAGAAACCGTCTCGTCGTCTACTACCTCACTGGGTTGGTCGGCCTGGTCATGATCTATACGATCACTTACAACGTCGCTCTAGCACAATTGGAAGGAGTCAACCAATCTATTTTCGCCTCTTTTGAATTCATCGTCCAGACGATGACCACGACGGGATACGGCCAAGATTCGGACGTATGGAGTCATCCATTGATGTTCTTGTTCGTCGCTGGAACGCAGATATCCGGTATCGCACTCGGCTTCTTCACGCTCCGGCTCATCATCATCCCGTTATTCACTGGGGCCGAGGTCAACCTCGATAACCGACTCACTCCTAAATCCGACCATGTCATCATCTGTGAGTACCGCCGTGATTCCGCTGTCCTCCTTGATGAACTCAAAGAACTTGGTATCGACTACGTCCTGATTTCGTCGTCCGAGGAGAACGCCAAAGCACTTTCTGATGAGGGATATTCTGCCATTCATGGCTCTCCACAGGATGCAACGGCATTCGAACGAGCCAGTATCGAGACAGCACGAGCAATCATAACAGATGCGGGAGATGCGAATGTCAACACCATCCTGACGGCGCGTTCACTCGATTCGGATATCGACATCATCACGCTTACTGACGATAGCGATATGCGAGATATCTTGTTAGAAACGGGCGCAGATACCGTGTTGTCTCCCCATGGGGTACTCGGGCACCGGCTTGCCGAGAAGGCGATTTCGTCGTTCAGGGCGGATCTAACAGATACAATTGATATTGGGGGCGAGTTAGAGGTCACAGAAGTTCCGATTCAACAGGGTAACCGACTGATCGGAACACGGATCCGCGACTCGAAGATCAGAGAGGAAACGGGCGCGAACATCATCGGGGCGTGGATCGACGGGGAACTACAGCTGCCCCCTGATCCGGACGCGATCATCCGCTCGAATACAGTACTGCTCCTCACAGGCGCACACGAGGCGTTGGAAGCGTTCAGTGACTTTACTCAGCCCGCTCGCACGCTTCGCAAACACGAGCGCATCATCATTGCCGGACAGGGTGAGGTCGGGCAAGCTGCACGGGAGGTCGTATCTGAGGAAGGACTTGATGTCGTGACTATCGATATCGAAGATGACGGAGGCGTGGATATTGTGGGCGACGCTGGATCGGAGGATATTTTAGAAGAAGCGGGGGTGGAGACTGCTGGTGCTATTATTATCGGTCTGCCGGATGATTCTGCATCACTACTGACAACCGTGTTAGCGCGGTCACTGAATCGTGATATCGAGATCCTCGCTCGAGTGAGTGACACCGATGCGACTCGAAAGGCACTGAGTGCCGGAGCGGACTATGTACTGTCGGTACCACGGGTGAGCGCTCGGATGGTCGCCAGGGAACTCCGCGGCGAGGACGTTCTTGCACCAGCGAGTCAAATTCGGCTACTCCGTGCCCCCGCCACGCCGTTGGCAGGATCCACACTCGCCGAGTCGGGTATCTACGAAAAAACAGGCTGTCGCGTCATCGCGATCGAAGATGACTCCGGGCTCACCAGCACGGTCGACCCACAACGTGAATTTACGGGCAGTGAGCGCATCGTCCTCGTTGGCTCTGACGAGGCGGTCCAACAGTTCAGAAAACAGTTCGACGTCTCACCGATAGAGTCTGAAAACTGATTGCTTGGAGTTCATGTTGATTCTATTGTCCTGCTTTGAATAATCATGTCGAATCAGTGATTGCTCCACGCGGCTGACTCAGCACTCTCATTCAAATACCTGATCAGCCAGTGTTTTGTTACACTGTTTTCAGAGAAGCCGTTTAATGTCAGTGTGAACTAGATGTTTGTGAGACAGCTGCTACGGTATTTCAAAGACTCCGCCTATCCTGTTGGATACATACGGATTGCTGTCTCTGTATCTTGCACATCACTTTATCGAGAACTATGGAGGTTGACGCCCATTCCGGCCACTGCTGACTCTACATCGGTTGATCCAGTATGAAGCGTTCACTTACTCGTTCTGATTGTAAGCAGCGGCTTCTCTGTCTTGTTAGCAATCTCTGACTGAACCGTCCCAAAGATACGTTCTCGCAATGCTGGCTTGGTTTCGCTCAGTACCACGAAGTCAAAATCAGAAGTCCGTGATAGAATAACAGCAGTCTGCTCGCCATTCGTCGATTGCTCCCATTCGATCCGATCACGACTGATCCCTAACTCGCTAAGCCGATCGACAAGTCCACGAAGCATATACTCTGTTGCGTCGTGCAAGTGTTCGTTCGTACTCTCAACGGCATGAAAGAGGTAGAGTTCAACATCGCTCTCAGCGAACAGTATCCCTAGGGTAGTGACGATTCGATCAAGATCAGCATTCGGTTTTATCAGAACTATCCCGCGTGCGGCTCCCGACGGTGGTGACTCTGTTCCCGGAATCAGTACTGACTGACACTCATACTTGTTCGTGGCTCGATCGATTAACTGATTCCGGTCTTTCGTAAACACCAATTCGGTCTGTAGCTCAACCCCTTGATCGGTAAATCGGTCTGCGAGGGTCTGCAGTCGCTGTTGGGCTTCCTCTTCGAACTGATCGCGGGCTTGATCGGGGGCTGATTGATCCGGAATCGGCCAGTAGCCAAGGATGACGGCCTTCGTTAATGGCACCGTCTCAATAAGTGTCCCTCCAAGTGAATGTGACTCCGACACATCAACCGGAATCAGTACGCGATTGAGCGATGCCGTCATGATACCCAGGACTACAACCTCTGATAATAAATAAGATATCCGTGCTAAAGTGCCTTCCCTGGTGAAGAGAGAGTGAAAAATGTCTCGGCCTCCACGACGATTGACTCCTCTCAAACGGATACCTAGCCCGTATCGATAACCACAGTTCGCTGACCGCCGACGCGCTTCGTTCATTCGGCCCGACTGACAAGGTTTCGACCAACCTCCTTGCTGAATCCCTGGACGCTCGGTCGCTGTGGGGGCCAAGGGCGGTCTGAACGATCGCGTGCTCCACGACCTAGCGATCAGCTGGTGGTCGCCCATCCTGGCGAACACGAATGCAAGCCACCAATAATACCCATCACGACTCATGACGGATTTTACCAGGGTTCGGTTCGGCCATAATAGAGGGCGTAAAGACGCGAAAATACCGGACAAAAATGGTCCGCTGAGAATTCGTGATCGACCGGTCTTATTACATTAAACAACGAACACTGGGCACGAACTCTAATGACAGATCCGGATCCATTACGAGTCGAATACACGACAGTCAGAGAGCTGATTGATTTCCTCACGTATGCGGTCGAGAGCATCAGCCTAAGCTTCGACCGGTGGGAGGAAGAGCATGTCCGCGGTCCGGGATTGTATTTCGTTATCGTGACTGGAGTCCACTCCGGATCATATGCTGATTCATTAGGCGAGAATAAGTGGCCGACCGAAACCTGTCAGATCGTGTCGGAGGATATCGATAAGTTCGTCAAGGCAGCACGCACCGTTGGCTTCACACGCGATGGTGCGGTTATCATCAGCACGGACGGAACCATCCAAGAGCAAATGGTCCGAATCAAAAGTCAGAGTGACTTAGAGGGGAACACGACACTTGAGTACGCTGACTGGATGGGAACAAAGCATCTGAGCGCTATTGAGGTCTCGGTTCGTTCGGAGGTACTCGCAGCGATTACACTCAGCGAAGAGGATGGACGAGTATCGGTTTTCCAAGATGGTAGTTGTGAGGACTACAAACGCGACGAATTAGGAGGTGTGTGGCGTCCATCGGAGTGAGATATCGGCATTCAGTCAGTTTTCGCAGAAGAATCAGAGAAGAACCCCGAAAGTCGTGAGACGACAGCTGCCTCGATAGGTGTCGAATATTGCATCAGCATCGTCCCGACGATACTCATAACCAGGACGTAGCCGACGGCAAATGCATAGATCGTCTGTGCGACCGGCTCAGTTAGTGTGGTCCCCGCACCGGATAGGGCTAGCGTGGCGATAATGAGTGAAAACTCGCCTCGGGTGGTCATCCCGAGTCCGACTCGTGTCGATTGACGGATATTCAGATTGTATATCCGACCGCCGAAATATCCACTTATCAGCTTTGTTGGTACCGTTAGCACGACAGCAATAAGGATGAGCGTGAGAACGCCCGCGAACACCAGGGGATCGGTCACGAGGCCGATCCAAACGAAGAAGATGGCGGCAAAGAGGTCGCGAATCGGCTCGAGGAGCCGTTCCAGTTGTTCGACGTGTTCAGTCGAGGAGAATGCCATCCCGATGAAGAAGGCAGCGACTGCCTCACTCACGCCAAGCGCGAGTGCCGCCCCGGCAGTGAGAACAGTGATTCCCACGGCTCGGAGGACGATAAATTCGTGCGAGTCAGCATCCAGTACACGCTCGAAGAACGGCGTACCGAACCAGACGACTATCAATAAAAGGAGGATAACGCCCAGGGCAAGCCCAATCGACTGCACAGCTGCGCCGATATCACCGCCCCCCAGCAGCAGTGCTGAGGCGACCACGAGGTACACTGCGATAACGAGGTCCTCATAGACGAGCGTTCCCAACATCGGTTCAGCCTCGTCGTTAGCGATCCATCCAAGATCGATCAGGGACTTCGTGATGATGGCTGATGAGGAGATATAGACGATTCCCGCTACTAGAAATGCCGGTAAGATTGCCCGAAAGAGGACGAACCCAAGTATTAGTCCACCCCCAAAGTTGACGACGAGGTCAACCGTGCCGGCCTTACCGATGCGACTCCGGTTGGCGAGTAGGCGGTTGAGATTGAATTCAAGCCCGAGAAAGAACAGCAAGAACACGATACCGAGTTCGGCCCCTAGTTCGACAAATTCGGTCGCTTCGAGCGCATAAGGAGTGAGTCGCCCAACAACGTACGGACCGAGCAGGATGCCAGCACCAATATAAAAGGGGATAACCGACTGACGAAGGTAATTGGCGATACCACCGACAAGTGCAACCGCGGCAAATAACACTCCGAGTTCGAAGAGCGCCACCTCACTGACCACACCACATCACCTCCAGTTTGTTCGCCATAGAGTCACTCGGAATTAGCGGCGTCGTTAGAGACGAGCGCATCGAACTCTTGCAAATCTTCCTGAGAGCCGATGACCACGAGTGTGTCACCGACCTCGATAACCGTATCCGCTTGTGGTGATGGCACCACGGATCCAGCTCGTTCGATGGCGGCAACCGACACTCCCGTTCGCTCACGGACACGCGCGTCCGCTAGTGTTTGGCCGGCGATCTCCGCCCCGTCGTCGACGTTGTACCACTCCAAGAACGTCCCCTCTGCGAGCATCGTCTCGACCTGTTCGGATTGCACCGGCTGGAAATACGCACCTTCTAGAATAGTCCCGACAGTTCGAGCCAGACGGTCAGGGAGTTCGAACAATTTCTCGGAGTCAGCACCCTCTGAGGCCTTGAGAAATACCTCCCGCTTGCCGGTATTGTGCGTGACGATGACGAGTCGCTGTTCGTCGTCGATTTCGATCTCGAATTTCTTCCCGACGCCGGGAAGGTCACTCTCGTAGACAGTCATACCAGACTTGTGTTTAGGAAGCCTAATAAAAACGGCCGAGTATCCAGAGAGAATCAGCCTAATCGCTCCGGCCATGCCACTGGACGGAACCTTGACAGTCTCAGTTCAGCTCCGTCGAATGAGTTACGACTCTCGGGGCCATCACATTACGCATGTCAAACAAGGATTCAGAAGAACAGTCATCAGATGGCGAGTCACTGTCACCAGATGACGTTTACGAGGTGATGGAGCCGTTCGAACCGTACACATTAGACGATTTAATCCAGCGACTTGACGTCACGAAGGGACGTCTTTGGTCTCTATTGCGAACCCTCCATCAGGGCGGCAAAATCAGAAGGAAAGAATCGGAACCCAACCAGCGAATATGGGTTCGAGAACCACCCACTCAGCAATGTGCGAACTGTGATTACGAGTTCCAAATCAAACTATCTCATCCTATCCTCGGAGCTGTACAGTTCTGTCCCCGTTGTGGCACGCACCTCCGATGAGGCCGTGCCCTCACCAGCAGTTAAACAGATACTGGATCAATAAGCAAGACAATCATCACGGCAATCTCTCCGACGGCACTAGAAACGGGAGAAGCTGTAGTGGGTAATTATTGTGTTTTATCCACTCGACTTCCACAGTTAGGACAATATCTGACAGAAGACAATATCGGATGGAGAAATTTCACCTCGAATTCGTAGTCACACTGTGGACAAGTATTATCGGGCGGTTCACGCATCCAAATTCGGAGATTGGGTTCTGGTTCCTTCTTTTGAACCTTTCCCGCCACCGCGAGGCTGCGAAGGATCGACCACATATTCCCGAGAGATGTACCAACACGATCTGCCAGCTCCCGGGTAGTATAGGGTACGAACGGGTCCATTTCCTCATAGACCGTCTCTTCTGATATCTGTCCAGAATGCTGGTTGTCTTTTGGGGGTTCAGCCGACATTTGCTGAAAATATGCTCCGAGCTATTGTTAAACCCCTATTATTAAGGGAACATGTCAAATATAACTCATAACGTCTGATGCAATATCAGTACTAACGAACAGGACGATGTGATCACCGGCCTTGATCACGGTGTCACCCCGAGGTACAATGAACTCACGGTCACGGGTAACTGCCCCTATGACGACTGCAGAGGGAAGGTCAGTAATGCTCTCTTCGATCGGGCGGTTCGTGAGAATACTATCCTCGTCGATTTCGAGTTCAATAATCTCTGCTTGACGATTCTCAATGAGGGAAAGATTCTCGATCTGTCTCTCTTGAGTGAAGCGGATAATCTCCTCGGCAGTTACTTCGCGTGGGTTGACTGCAACGTCAATCCCCACCGCCTCAAATAATGATGCGTATTCCCCGTCTTCAACGATTGCTATTGTCCTCTGTACGCCAATATTATTGGCTACCAAAGAAACGAGGAGATTCTTCTCGTCACTGTCTGTTGCTGCAATAAGAGTCCCTACCTGGTCAATATTTTCGCGTAGAAGAAACTCTGAATCCGTTGCGTCGTGGTTCAGGATCAAGGTTTGTTGTAGTGTCTCGGCCAGTTCTCGGGCTCGGTCACCATCTTGCTCAATCAGACGGGACTCGATATCTTGTTCTTCGAGTCGTCTGGCTGTATTATACCCGATATCACTACCTCCAACGATGACAATATCGTCGCTCTCATCTGGAATATTCGGAGGTGCAACTGTTCTCGAAAACGCCTGTATGCTTGTTGGCTCACCGATGATGATGATCCTATCTCCAAGTTCAATAGAGGTCTCTCCATCCGGAATAATAACGTCACCATCTCGGGCGAGCGCAGCAAACGTCAGCGACTCGAATCGGTCCGCATCTGCAACAGTTTGGCCGACAAGCTCGTTTTCTTGTGTGAGTTCAAACTCAGCCATCTGGACAAGGCCACCGGCAAATGTCGCAACATCAACTGCGGCCGGCAGGCCAATGACACGGGCGATATTGTCCGCTGTCAGGAGATTCGTCGAGACCATAAAGTCGACACCGAAAGCACCCTCGGACTGCTTCCACGTTTGAAAAAAGGACTTGTTACGGACTCTAGCGATTGTAAAGGCGTCACTCACAGTTTTCGCTGTTCCACACGTGACTAAGTTCGTTTCATCATCGTCTGTACTTGCGATAAGCATATCTGCATCTTCTAGACCGGCTTGCTGTAGTATATCCAGAGAACTCCCATCTCCCTCGATCGCCAGCACATCTATTGAATAGGTGAGTTGTTCAACCATCTCAGGGTCGGTGTCAACAACCACGACATCATGGTTGTCAGAAAGGCTCGTGGCGATATTCGATCCGACCTCACCAGCACCGACTATTAGAATCTTCATTGGATCTTGAGAATCGTTCATTTGTGACTAATAGACAAGCCCGACTAATGGACGTTCTGCTTGTTCTGATGCGAGTTCCTATCCTGTACATGAAGCACAGAGATTTGACGCATTCTGTATCGACCACAACATCTCTAAACTCAGTGCAATCAGATCTTGGTCGCCACGCTCAAGTTATCGGTCGAAGTGAGAGCATCGGCGCCCAGATCAATAGTTTCCGTACGTTCTCTACTCTGGCTGAATTTTAGAAGGTGTTCCCGATCTGGATAGGAACTCGGGATCGGATCCGTGTTTGTCATATGCACTCCGGATGTGACTTCGATGGGAGTGGAACACGTTAAATCAACGTCCTCCCTGTGGTTACGTCTGATCTGCAACTATCATCAGTGAGTGGCAGTACAACAAACCAACCCACAAATGGCAGACGAACATCAGGGCGAGTAGGTCACATAGCTGCCAAGAAGAATTGAATAGCCGGTGGGAGGGTGACCCGGAGCAGCGCTCCGCCAAATCCGAGACTGATGAAACCAAACAGGGTAGCGAGCTGCGATTTGTCATCCTCTATCCCGACCAACATATGGTACAAGACGAACGATCCAGAACTCTGTACAATAAATAGCCCCACCACTGCCCCACCGGTTACAAAAAATGGGTCTGCTTTAAGCGAAAATATGGGGTACGATAACGCAGGCCATCCAAGCAAAATTGCAGATATGCCGATAACGACGTAAAAAAAGAACAAGCCCGATACTACAAGAGCAGCGCGTATCCCAACAGCAAAAACGAGTTTGAGAGACGCCTCCAGAAGGGTTGTTATCCTGGCCATCCGTGACTGAGGGGGATCCAGCTTATCGGACACAACTCTCTCATATCGGCCTACGTGAAGGGTACTTATCAAGATACTGTAGAAACTGAAAGCCCAGAATTCTTCCCATACGCTCGGTGGGACTGGATACACACTCTTAACAGATAGTGGATGAACTTATCAGTATGAACAGTGAGACCGACGACGAAGACATCCTTGCTCATGTACTTCTTCCCGTCGCTCACGAAGCCGACGCGTTGGCGACGGCGACCGCGCTTGAACCCTACGGACCAACCCACGTGACCGCCCTTCACGTCGTAGAGAAGGGCGACGGCGTGCCGGACAAAACGCCGGTCGAGCAGTCTGAGGACCTTGCCGCAGAATCGTACGCTGCCGTTCAATCAGTATTCCCCGATGCCGACGAACACACCGCCTATGGACGGGACGTGGCTGCTGAGATTTTCAACGCCGCTGACGAGGTCGACGCCAGCGCCATCGCCTACCGTTCTCGTGGTGGGAATCGACTTATGCAGTTTCTCTCCGGCGACATTTCGGTGAAACTGGTGACCAAGGCGGACCGCCCCGTCATCGCCCTCCCCCGTGAGGACGAATCATGAGCGAAGAAGAACTCGCCAAGGACCTGGGGCCGCTCGCGGCTCTGACCATCGGCGTTGGGACGATGATTGGTGCGGGTATCTTCGTTCTGCCGGGTGAGGCCATCCTCAAGGCCGGGTCGCTAGCGTCTGTGGCATTCGTTCTGGGTGGTGTCATCGCTATGTTCACGGCGCTGTCAGCTAGCGAACTCGGGACCGCGATGCCTCGCTCGGGGGGAGCCTACTACTACGTCAATCACGCGCTGGGACCGATGTTCGGGTCGATCGCTGGCTGGGCCAACTGGCTCGGGCTGGCCTTCGCTAGTGCGTTCTATATGGTCGGCTTCGGCCGGTACATCGCCCGCATCTTCGGTCTCTCCGGTAGCGTCGGTGTCGGCCCGGTATCAATCACCGTCGTGAAGATAATCGCGCTCGTCGGGGGTGCCTTTTTTGTCCTCATCAACTACGTCGGTGCGAAGGAGACGGGGCGGCTCCAGAACATCATCGTCGTTCTGCTGATTGGTATCCTCACTGTGTTCACAGTATTAGGAACACTGCGGGCCGAACCGTCGAATCTCCCCGCCGCGACAGACGTGGTCACCACTTTAGAGACGACGGGCCTCATCTTCGTCTCCTATCTCGGCTTCGTCCAGATCACGAGCGTCGCCGAGGAAATCAAAGACCCAGGAAAGAATCTCCCACGGGCAGTCATCGGCAGCGTCGTCATCGTGACGGTCATCTACGCGCTTGTCTTGGTGATCATGAGTGCGGCCGTTCCCCCAGGATTCATTGCGGATATCATCAGCTCAAATGCCGAGAACCCTATTGCCGTCGTCGAAGTTGGGGACTACATTCAAGGGGCTGCAATGGGCGGTGCTCTGCTATTCGGTGGCCTTCTTGCGACGGCATCCAGTGCGAATGCCTCCATCCTTGCTTCCTCGCGGATCAACTTCGCAATGGGCCGTGACCGCATCGTCACGCCGGCACTCAACGAAATCCACGAAAAGTTCGGTACCCCGTACCGAGCTATCGGCATTACCGGCGCACTTATCCTCCTGTTCATCGTCATCGGCGACCTGACGCTATTGTCCGGAGCCGCATCGGGTTTGCACCTCATCATCTACGGCCTGCTGAATTTGGCGCTCATCGTGATGCGCTACGTCGGTCCCGAGGAGTACACGCCGGATTTCGTCGTTCCGTTGTATCCGCTATTGCCGATCTTAGGCGTCGTGCTTTCCTTTGCGCTACTGGTCTTCGTCGCCAGTGACGCACTGATCCTGTCGTTCGGCATCGCAGTAGCGGCGATACTGTGGTATTTCTTCTATGCTCGAACTCGAACGGAAAAACAGGGAATCCTCTCGAAGCACATCATTTCACGCTCGCGAGAAATGCCGGACGCGGCCGTTAATGCCGCAACGAGTGTCCAACCAGACGGCGGGCAGTTCCGCGTGATGGTGCCATTGGCCAACCCCGCTCACGAGCAGGAACTTATCACGCTCGCCAGTGCTATCGCCAAACAGCGAGGTGGCACCGTTGTCGCCACCCATATCGTGACGGTCCCTGACCAGACGGCACTGGCAGCTGCCGCCGACCGCTCCGATGATATCGACGAAAGTTCACAGCACCTGCTTGACAACGCCCGCGAGGACGCCGAGACCTTCGGGGTCGATGTCGAGACACACACCATCCTGTCACACAAATCCTACGAGGCCATCTTTGATGCTGCCCGAACCCACACCGCAGACCTCGTGGTTATGGGTTGGGGGCCTGACTCGCATGGCTCGCCCGGGCGAGCGGAGTCGGCAATCGACGAACTCACCGAGGCAGTCCCCTGTGACTTCCTGATTCTCCGCGATCGTGGGTTCGATCCCTCGCGCATTCTTCTCCCGACAGCCGGAGGCCCGGACTCCGAGCTATCGGCCACCATCGCGAAATACCTCCAATCAGAGTTCGACGCCAAAGTGACCTTGCTCAACGTCGCGGAGGACCGCGAAGCAGGCCAGCAGTTCCTCGAAGAGTGGGCAGTGGACAACGGTTTGGAGGATGCCGAACTGCTGGTCAAATCCGGAGACATAGAGACGGCTATCCAGAACGCCGCGGACGATGCGACGCTTCTGCTCCTCGGTGCGACGGAAGAAGGGCTCCTCCGTCGACTCGTCTCCGGATCGCTCGTGTTGAACGTTATCGACAATGTGGAGTGTTCGGTTCTGCTCGCAGAGAAACACCGCGATCGTGGTCTACTCCAACGGCTGTTCTGAGACAGGAATTCCGGTCTCAAACCTATTGGCTCAATGGGCCCCCAAAACGGGATCACACCGAAATTCCCCTCTTTTTGATACGACAGGTAGTATCTAACTTATCCGCCGGCGTTCTACCTCGTTGCGTGGGAGTCGAAGGGCCGTGATCGTTCGCGTGCGCACCGGACGGATTAGTCGAACCGCAGAAGAACTCATCGACGTTCTCAAGGGCGAGTCCTCGTCCTCACTCAGTTAACCAACACGGTGATGGATCCCTTCCGCTCTGTTGGTTAAGTTTTTCAGCGCCCGCGGAGGGGCGGAGGCGCGTTCTGACCTCCGTCGAATAATGACTGAACCCTATCTCACGACGGTTCTTTGGGAAGCCGAGCACGTTGCCGAGCAGCACGACCAGGTCGCTCGAACGACAGACAATCAAGCCCACGAGTACCTCCGATACGCCGTCCTCCGAGTGCTTGAAGGCGAGTCGGACCACCTCCCAGCAGACTGGACGCCGATCGACGGCGTGACCGTCGGCTACGGGAGCGACGACGCGATGTACGACAGCTGGGGCTCCAGCGAAGACTGGTGGGAGACCGTCCCGCCGCAGGAGGCGTGTACCCGCTTCCGGGTGTTCTTCCCGGACGACCACCAGACGGTTCCCCGTGACATCGTCGACGTGATGGCTGCGCTGGGTGCCTGGCGCGTCTGGACCGGGAGCGCAGCCGCGTGCGGCTCCTATGACCATCGCGAGCGCCGCGAGGTCCACTACCTGTGGCCGGAAGGCCATCCGGTGGAGGAACTGCTCCACGAGCGGCTCAGGGGGCCTGCGGAAGCCATCGCGCCCGACGGTGGCCGAACGGGCGATGTTCGCGACCGACTGGTCGTCGACGAGAACGCACAGTCGGAGGACGATCTTGAGCCCCGCACGAAGCGTGCCGTCGCCGAAGCGATGGACGTCTCACTCCTCTCGAAGGGTGGCCGCTACGAGGTACAGTCTGCGTCCGGGAACCGGTACGAAGTCGACGTCATCGACGAATCGTGTACCTGTCCCGACTGGCAGCAACGTTCACCCGAAGGCGGCTGCAAGCACCTGCGCCGCGTCGATCACGAGATCAAACGGGGCCGCGTGCCCCGACCAGACGGCCGCCTTCCCTCCCCGTAGTCGTGGCCAGACTACTCCACGGGACGGACTGTGTCGCCATCCCGACGGACCCGGTCGAACGTTGAGAGATACGCGATCCGGTCGTGAACCTCCTCGTCATCCAGCTCCAGTTTGGCGGCCAGTTCGTCGACGGTCATCGGGTCATCGAGTGCCTGGAGGACTTCGAGCCCCCGGTAGTACCTGTTCATGAGTTCCTGAACGCGGTCCTCAATCGGTGTGGTCACCCCGTACCGCTCCTCGAGTTCGACCAGGGCCTCGTTCGCGAACGTGGCGAACTGATCGTCCCCCAGGCGTTCGATCTGGGCTTCGAGTTCATCCCGGACGACGTCGTAATCGAGGCCGGCCTGCACGAGCATATTCATGTCCTCGATGTCGTCGTCGCGGCCTGCGATCGCCTTGAACAGGAAGATATCCTCGTTGCTGACCAGCCGGACCGTCAGTCGATCCGTGTCGAGGAACGGCTCGCTGCGCTCTTGCATCCCGTCGGTGAGCACGAGCTTGTTCGCGACCTGCTGGTTGAAGATGTCGAGGCGACACCCATCGTCGTTCTCGACGCAGCTCGTCGCCCCCAGCGCCCGGTAATCTGGATCCAGCGATTGAACCTCCGCATACCCGAGGTCCATCAGGACGGCCCACAGCTGGCCGTACGCGTCGCCATCCGGGACGACCAGGTCGATATCTTTCGTCGCCCCCTTGAGGTCGCGCAGCGACATCGCGCCACCACCGATCAGGTAGACCGTGAGCGGGGCTGAGAGGCCATCCGCGATTCGCTGGAATTCGTTCTCGATGTACTCGCGTCCGAATGTTGGTCTCATAGTAAATCAATAGAGGTGCCCGAAACTACGGGTACGGGAGAAAACCAGCACTCGTGAGTCGTCTCACGGTCCATGGCAGGGTTGACTCTCTACTATATCTTATTAATACTTTTAATCACAGGTTGTGTTGTGATGTATATGGAGGTCCACCGCACTGTTCCGGTCAAACTCGATGTGACCGAAGAGCAGGCGGACCTGCTTCACGAGACCATCGACGAGTTTCGGTGGGCCGCCAACTATGTCGTAGATGCCGCGTGGGACGGTGAATGGGCCGAAACCCGAAAGTCCGTCCTGCACGACCTGACCTACGACGAACTACGCGAGCAGACACGGCTTCACAGCAACCACGTTCAGTCGGCTCGCGACCGTGCCGTTGACGCACTTGAAAGTGTGCTCGCGAAGTGGTCGAAAGGTGAGTACGCTTCATTGCCCACGTTCACCTCGCCCTTCGTGGAATATAACCAGCGAAACGCCACATTCCACGACGACCACGCCTCGTTATCTACCGTCGATGGACGCGTTATTGTCGAGTACGTCATTCCCGAGGTAACCGGTGAAACGCCCTTCTCCGAATATCTGCGGAGCAACAAGTGGGAGACTACTGGTGCGACACTCCATTATCGCCGTGGCGATTTCTACCTCCACGTCCGAACAAAGGCGGATGTGGACGACCCCGTTCCAGCCGAGAACGGAACGGTTCTCGGTGTGGACCTCGGGGTCGAGAACATCGCCGTTACTTCGACTGGCGTGTTCTGGTCTGCCGACGAACTCAACCACTGGCGACAGGAGTACGTTCAGCGCCGCAAATCGCTCCAAGAGTGTGGGTCGCGGTGGGCTCATGAGAACGTCCAAGCGGTCGGACGCAAGGAGACGGGACGCTTCAAGCAGTATCTTCACCGTGTCGCGAACGAACTCGTAGACGAGGCAGCTGAAAATGGCTGCACGGTGATCGCCTTCGAGAACTTGACGGATATCCGCGATCGGATGCCAGATGCCCGTAAGTTCCACGAGTGGGCGTTCCGTCGCCTGTACGACTACGTCTCGTACAAGGCCGAGGTACGCGGGATCCAGGTTGAGCAAGTGAACCCGAAGAACACGTCGAGACGGTGTTCATCTTGTGGGTTCACACACGAGGACAACCGCCCCGCACAGGACGCGTTCTGCTGTCAGTCCTGCGAGTACGAGAACCACGCGGACTACAACGCAGCCAAAAACATCGGCTATCGACTCCTTCGCAACCAAACTGGCGGCGAAGGAGGTGCACCCGTAGGCGTGCGCTTGAACACCGGGATGCTGAACGCGAACGGGGTCAAGCCCCTGCCGGATTCGGCTAGAGCGGGAGTCCACGGTGAACACCACGGTCCTTAGGCCGTAGTGAGCTTACTGTGGTAGTGGCACCTCGTAGTCAGCCGCCAGCTCCTGGAACTCGTCCCACTCCGGGAGTTGCTCGTCATCGACCTCGCCGTGCGTCTCGAGGTAGCGGAGCAAGGCGTCGATTTCGTCTTCGAGGCCATACTTCGCCGCCTGCTCTCGGAGGTCCGCCTCGTCAACGTCGACGCGGCTGAGTAGGAGGAGACAGTACGAGCGGTGACGGCTGCCGTCGTCGATCAGTAGCGTGTGACAGCAAAGTTCCGCCGGCGAGACGGCATCGAGTTCTTCAGAATAGAAGTAGTAGCGGTGGCCGGTGAGCAGGAACTGGAGGTCGAAGGCGGCGAATCGAGCGAGGCCGGTTTCGTGGAACGCCTCTGCCTCGATCTCCGTCTCAGCCTGGGCGAGGAATTCGTCGTAGTCCTCCCAGAGAATCGTGCCCTTCGGGGCGACGGATTCGAGGCGTTGACGATGTAGATGGTGTGCGAGTTCACGGGCGAACTCGTGGAGGCGGTCGAAGTCGGCGTTGAAGTCATAGCGGCCGTCGGCTGTTCCGACGAGACCCCGGTCGCGAAACCGCTTGAGGACCCGGTTGACCGTGTTGCGGTAGTTGTCGCTCCGGTCCGCAATCTCGGAGACCGTTCGCGGCTGGTCGAGGTAGTACAGCACCTCGAGTGTCTTCCCGGTCAGCAGCTCGGGGAAGTCGATGTGGGAGTGCTGGCGGACGAGGTCCTGGTAGAGCTCGACGGCACGAGCGTCTGACGGGATGACTCGTTTTCGGCGGCCGTCGCGTTCCGTGTAGACGAGTCCCTTCTCGACGAGGTCAGCGACGGCACGAGAGAGGTAACTCTCGCTGTGGTCGAGCTTCGTCGCGAGTTCGGAGATCGTGTCGCCACGGTCGACCGTGGCTAGGACCTCGAGTTCGATGCGCCGGAGCACGGTGTAACATAGTACGAAACTTGTATATAAAGAAGTTTCGAGTAGTGTTACAGTCAGCAGGCACGAGAGCCGTCTCCATCGTCTTAACCAACAAAACTATGGATCCGTAGGACGTGTTGGTTAACACGAGAGTAGCTGATGTCCTACGAACCCCCGACCCCACCGGCGAACCTAACGACAGAGATCGTCAAGACGCTCAACGAGTCGGATCCGGAGCAACTCCGAGACGTTGCTAGGTACGCTGAAGCGCTCGCCGAGCACAAGGAACGAGAGGCCCGTCTCGAGGAGTCGGCAGATCAAGAAGAGGTCGAAGAACGACCAGACGATCTTCCGGACGACGTCCCGGCCAAAGCAACGATCACGATCAAGGAAATCAACGACAATCGCTACTACTACTGGCAGTGGCGGGAGGGAGAGAAGATTCGTTCTCAGTACAAGGGTCCGGTCAACCCGGACGAGTAAAACTCGATGATGGAGGACACCCACCCCACGTTTCCGTCGTAACTGGATGTTGGTGGAGGGGGTGACGCTGATTTCGAAGAGACCACACCCCCCGCGTTTCCGTCGTTTCTCCACGACGGCGTAGGGAGAGGCTACGAAAGTGCTATACAGCCACTAATTCTGTTGACCTAGAACCAATCTAGAGATGAACTAACTTCTGCAACACATAGATTAAAGTGGTATAGCTGAGAAACGCTCATTAAGTGTACTTCGACCAAAGAGGGGGCGAAGTACTTCGCCCCCTCAGCTGAAACAATCCTTTCCAGCTGATTCTGTAGACGGCCAGTATTGGACGGCTAGGCCGCTCTCGTCTTTGGTATCTCGTCGTGGACGTCTTCTTCGAGTCCCCTCCCCACCTATTCGGTGATTACGACGGAAACGTGGGGTGTGTGGGTTCGGGATTCGACATCGAGGCGATGCTTCCGTCTACGGGTTTCCTCTCTCACGTCGGAAACGCGGCTATATTGTCAGCAATCCAATTCCACCGAATGACGGCATTTTCCGGCTGATATCGGACAAGGAACGTCGGAAACGTGGGGTGGCGTTCTCCACTAGATTTATACTCCCCCCGCTCACACCGTGTGATATTCAATGACGCCCGACTCTTCACCCAGTTCTGTCGACGATCCACTCTTTGAATCCGGGCATCGCATCTTCGCGAACAAGGATCTCCTGAAAATCGGCCACGTCCCGGAGGCTGACCGGATCGTCGGTCGCGACGAGGAAATCTCGAAGCTCGCGAAACGTCTCAACGGTGCTGTCCACGGGTACTCCCCGGAAAACGTGATGATCTACGGGAAAACGGGGACCGGCAAATCTCTCGTTTCAAAACACGTCTGTCAGCGAGCTCAAAATGCCGCTCAGGATGGCGTCGAGATTGGAACAGCGTATATCGACTGTGCTGAAGACAATACCGAAACCCAAGCAATCTCCTCACTGGCCGCGAAGCTGAACGATGAATCTTCGACTGGAATCTCCGTCCCACATACCGGCCTCAGTACGTCGAAATACTACAAACTCCTCTGGAAGACGCTCGACGCTCAATTCGATTCTGTGATCATCATCCTCGACGAGATCGATCTGATGAACGACGACAGCGTGTTGATGAAGCTCTCGCGCGCTGAGGAGGCGGGGAAAATCGACTGTAGCGTCGGTGTCATCGCCATCAGCAACAAGATCCAGTACGTCGACAACGTGAACGAGCGCGTGAAAAGCAGCTTCCAGCACAAGGAGCTGTTCTTCAAGCCATACGACGCCAACCAGCTCCGGGAGATCATGTTCAATCGTGAGGACGCCTTCCAGGACGGCGTCCTTTCCGAGGACGTGATTCCGCTCTCGGCGGCCTTCGCAGCGCAGGAACACGGCGACGCTCGGAAGGCGATCGACATTCTTCGTCACGCCGGGGAGGTCGCCTACGAGGCCGGAGCAGAGCAGGTGACGGAAGAACACGTTCGCCAGGCACAGCAGCACGCCGAAAAGGACCGGTTCAGAGAACTCGTGAACGGCGCACCCACGCAGGCGAAGGCGGCGTTGCTGGCGCTCACGGAACTGAGTGTCAACAGCAATGACGATGCGTTCCTCACCAGCCGGGTGTACGACCAGTACGAACGCATCTGCAACCATCTCGATATGGATATCCTCTCCGTCCGCCGGTTCCGCGACATCCTGAAAGAGCAAGCCTTCCTCGGGGTTGTCGAAATCGAGAAGATCAACAAGGGAAGTGCGGGTGGCATCCACCTCCAGAACCGACTCATCGAAGACCCCCAGGTCGTCCGCGAAACGATCCTCGAGGACAGCCGGATGCAGGACTGGACTCGCGAGTAGTGACCCCCTACTACTGAGTGGGTGCGGACGACGGAAATCCGGGGTGGGGCGTGAGGAAACGACGGAAACGAGGGGGGTCGAAAATTACGTCGGAAACGTGGGGTTGGTTCGAAACGACGGAAACCAGGGGTGGGGTCCACTACGACAGTTCGTTGGTGGCTCCGAACGAGCTCAAAACGGCGTCCCTCTCACCGGAGAGCTCTCGACGAATGTCGGAGCGGTCCCACCCGAGCGGTGAAAGGACGCTCTCGACCGCTCTGACCAGCTGCGTCTCGTAGTACGAGGCGTCGTAGGTCTCGATCTCCTCGTGGGCGAGGGCGACACGGTCTCGCGAGGATTTCTCGTCGTCGACGACCACGTACTCGATATCCTGGCCCGGGTGGACTGCCAATTCCTGTTCGCGGGCTCGCTTCAAGGCGGCCACGTTCTGGGTATTCTGTGAGTAGCCTTCCAGGGGCTTGGAGACACGATTCCGCTCGACGAGCCGCTCCACTGTTACGTTGCCTGCCTGCAGTTCGTCGATTGCTCGTTCGAGCCGTCCGAGTACCGCGTCCGGTGACCGCGTGGCATCGAGCTGGTCGAGACAGTCCCGCTGGACGTCCTCGATGAACGGCGGGGTCGAGCGCTGCCGGGCTTCGATGCCTCTGACCTTGAAGTCGTCGTCGCCGGCGACCTTTCCGAAGTACTTCGTCAGCGCGCCGGCGTCGCTCTCGCGCTGCGGGACGAACGCCACCCAGTCGTACTGAGCTTCGTGTTCGAGCCGAATCTCGACACGTTCCGTGATCTCCGTCGCGAGCGTCTGGAGGTCTTCGAGGTCATCGTCGTCGACGTCAGGGTCCGGCGTCACCCAGATGGAGTCGACGATGCCGTGGACGACCCGCCAGCCGCCAGCTTCCAGCCGCTGTTTCGCCGTCAGTAGGATGTCGCGAGCGAACGCGTTGATTCCTTCGTGGCACTCGATGCGGCCGAACTTCGCGTTGCTGAACCCCTGATAGCCGAAGCAGGCGACGAGGATCCACTTCAGCGCTCCCGACCGTCCCTCGAGCTCCGCCAGGCGGTCCTCGTCGGGGTCGTCTCGATCCTTTTCGCGACGGATGGCCGCCTTGATCTCGTCGCGTGCGTCGATGATCGGCTGCAGCACGTCGACAAGGTAGCCCTGGTCGTCGCAGATCGAGTACCCGAGGCCGGGGACGTCGTCCCGGTCGCTGTGACAGCTACACCGGATGACGTCCGGCGAGACGTTCCGGGTACAGATGATGTTCGGATACAACGAGGAGAAGTCGAGTTCGTGGACGTTCTCGTGGAGGCCGACCTCGGGTGCGAAGATAAAGCCGCCGCGGTCGGCATCGTGGAGCGTCCCCATCGGCTTGTAGAACTCGTGGCGCCAGGAGTTCCATGGGACGAGGACACCGCGGTCGTGGGCCTCGCAGATCTGGACCGCCGTGAGCACGTTCCCGATCGATGCCCACGCAAGCTCCTGGACGGGCTTGTTCGAGCGCGACACGAGGTCGAGGACGCCGTCGAGGTTCGTCTCCCCGTAGAAGAACGTGTTCGACTCGTCGATAATCGCCCGGCCAGGCACGTTGTACCGCGCCGGCGAGTGGCCGACGCGGCCGTAGCTTGAGTACGTTGACCGGCTTGCGAGCTGCTGGTAGTCGACGTCCGGCCACCGACTCAGCGAGAAGTCGTTGACGCCGGCAGCCGTCGCCATCTCGTACAGCGTCGGGATGATCTCGCTCGTCGAGCAGACGAGGATGTCTGGGTCGTGTGTCTCGATCGCCGCTTGAACGGTGGTGAGGATGTCTCCTGCTGACCCGGTTACAGTCTCGCCCGCAATTGTGAGCTCGCTGTACGTGTCTTGGCCTGTCTCGGTCACTGGAATACCGAGCCGGAGCGTCGACAGTTCCGCCGCCGGCGTTGGATCGCGATTCGTCTCCAGACAGTAGCGAAACTCCCGTGAGAAATCGACGTTGAAGCAGGCGAGATCTCCAACGGGGTACGCTGACAGTTGGTGTGCCTGTCGCGCAAGCGGTGTGACGCGGTCGACATGGTTGACGTCGACAGCCAGAGCGCGCTCGTCGTCACGCCTGAAGCCGGAGCGCCGCGACACGGATTCGGTCGCGACGACGTCAGGATGCCGTTCGTATAGTGACTGAAGTTGTGTAAGATCGATGTCGGTGTCAGGGTCACGTGCTGCGACGAAGAAACGGGGAGTGTAGTCGTCGCGTTCGGTCATGGTGGCGCCATCGTCGGTCGCTTCCCATTCAAGGACGCGACCATCGCCAAGGAAATCGATTGTGAACGCCATTTGCGTAAGTCACCCACCTACCATTCTATACACCGAAATCTCGCATAATCGCCGGTGTGTCTGTTCCGGATTTCGGGAAACGAGGATCGTCTCGATAGAAACATCGCGCCCTCGGAAATTCATTCTTTTACCCACTTTCCGGAATCGCTTCCGAGTTTGATATTCGAACCTCCGAATCCGTGTTAACCAACAGACTGGCTGTATCACAGAATTTTGTTGGTTAAACCGAAGCATTTGGATTCTCCGAGCTAGACCTGCCGATCGAAATTATGTTCGCTGAGGGTTTCAACAGACTTCGTCAAATGAAATGGAGGCTCCCGCTACGCAACTTGGCGGACGTGGGCTTTGACAGCTTGATAGAGCCCGTCGAAATCATCGAACTCGTCGACTGTAACGTGCCAGCGGTCTGAAATCGCATCGATCATCGAACTTTCGACGTTCTGTTCGCCAAGGAACAGCACTTCTTCACGGAGTTCCTGTGACGAGAGATGTTCACAGACAGATCCGATCTCGATTCCTACACCGAGGTTGTCGCCCATCGCCGGGGCAATAAAGACAGTTGCAACGGACGCTTTAGTAAATTCGACACTTTGGGTAGCAGCGTCCATTTCGTAGAGCGGGATTTCAGGATCCGTCGCGAGAAAGGCATTGACTCCTCGCTCTTTTCGGAGTCGTCGTCGGAGTTCGATAAGGAGCCAGAGTGCCTCATCCGCGTCAAAGTCAGTTTCAGTAGCTTGGAGGTTTTGGACTGCTTCGTCAAGTGTAGTTCGCGTCGTGGCTACGCCTAGCTCGGTAGAGGGTGACTCGTAGGGTGGATAGGACTTGTAGGGTCCCATCAAATAGACCAAAAGTCGGGGCTTGGAGATCTCTGTCTCGCTGAGGTAGGGGCTTGTATCGAGTGCCTCGATCAACCGCTCTTCCATTATCCGTTACTCAATTCGGTGGACCAAATAGTTGGATGGTCTCGCCGCAACCATAGTAAAAAATCTTAAGATGGTAGGGAACCAACTGACTTATATGACTAACTCGCCCGACCGAACGTCAATTCCTGACGGCGGTTCGCTCCGACGGCGTGACGACCCTAATGAGGGCGATAACGGGTTCGACCTTGACGTTGAACTCCCTGAAGACAGCCTGTTCGATCTTGACGATTACTTGAAGATGTACGAAGTGGCGTCTAAGCCCAAGCAATATCTGATCCTTGAGGCGCTTGCGGAGAATAATCAACTCAGCACCAGCGAACTGTCAATGGTACTTGGTGAGGAGGATAATGCGCTCCACTATCCGCTCCGGACGCTCAAAGATGTCGCACTCATCAAGAACCGACGCGATCCGAATACGGGGACTGAAGAGACCTATTCGTACTACGAACTGACGGAGCTAGGACGGATCGTGTTGACCGAGGGGATCCGCGAGGGTGTCCAAATACTGGCTCGGCAAGAAGCATCTCTCGAAGACAAATATAGCAAGTAAATCGCCCCGAGGCCCTCGACAGTTTTTGTACATTCACCCTTCACTAATCACTGGGTCAAGCGATTTCATCGAAAAATCTGATTTCGAGCAGTATCGTTCGGCGACGTCCATCAGCGCTCGTGTGCGGCGAATATCGGCGACGTTGTGGAGTACGACCGCTTCGAAATCACCAGTCTCCCACGCGTCGACGGCCTCGCTACTTTTCCCAATTGGATCGACTGTGCCGTGGCCGGAAGCCACGAGCTCGTCATACACTCCAGTGAGGCTGTTCTCGCTCGTGTTGAATCGTGAGGAGAAGACCTCCATCACGTCGATGTACGGCAGCTCGGTGAACGGCCACTCGCGTTCATGATGACTCAACCGCGTTCGAAGAAATGGCAGATCGAATCCTCCCTTCCAGGTTTCCCCGTTGTAGGCAACGAGCTTGACATCTCGCTGTGCGATCGTGGCGTCGACGAACGTCTTGACTGCGTCCAACAGTGCGCCCTCATCGTCATGAACAGAGAGCGTTACTGGCGTGGCGAGATGCTCATTCACGCGCTGTTCGATATCTGCGGCACACGCACTCCCGTCTGTATTGAGGAACACTCTCGAGCCGATCTCGGCGTCGAAGCCGACGACGGTCAGCTGGTCAGTCGTCGAAAACCCCGTCGTCTCGATGTCGAATGCGATCGTCGCGAGTGTACTCATTGGGGTGGCTCGCTGGTTTCTTCATCGGATACTTGCGCATCGGTGTGCTGTTCGTCGAGCCAGTGTTCGAGCGCTTCGAGGCGTTCCTCGTGGTCTTCCAACGTGGCCTCCTGTTCGAGATCGATACTGAATAGCGCCGGCACCAGTGGATTCTGATGGTTCAACAGCCCGCTCGCGTCAGCGTGTTCGCGAGCGTACTCGAACAGTTGGTCGAAGCGTGGTTGGTCGCGACGACGGAGCGCCCGTCGGAACTCCGCCCAGCGGTCTTCGATAGCCCGCAGTGCATCCCGATATGTCGGATTCGTGCGTCCCATTGTTAGCGCCCCCCAGGTGCTGTCCACGCATCGAGGAGCGGACTCGCGGTGAGCGACGTCGTCTCGCCGTCAGCGGTCACGCTTGTTCCAACAACTGCCGGACTCGACGTCGACGACGGGGGTGTCGCCGGTTCGAGGCCAACCTGCGTCGCCCGCGTAGCGAGTAGCTGTCGCCAGTAGGCAAATGTGGTCTGGTAGTACGAACCGTCATCAACGGGATAGACGAGTGTCTCGAACTCGTCACCGACGAGTCGCGGCCCCATCCGTGTTTGCTCACACTCAAGATGGTGATTGGCGGCCGTCGCGACCGCTGCTGTGAACTCATCGATCGTACTCCGAGTAACGAGTACCGGGATGTCATAGCTGTCAGCGTACGTCGCTAGCCGAGCGAGAGTTCTCGCTTGTAGTGTTTCTGCGTGGTGCTCGCTGAGCGTCTCGTCGCTGCGGTACTGGGCGTCGACGGCCGGCGCGACGATGAGCGACGGGGTGTGTGGAGACGAGTCATCGTCTTGACCCATTGAATGTCGATCGGATGTGCTGGTGACAGCGGTCGATTTCTGGATGGCCTGGTTTACTGCTGTCGGGAGATCGTCGACAGCGCCGTAGTGCTGGTACGCGGTAAATCCGCGTGCGACGTGGATGCGGTCGAGCAACCGCTGGCTCGGTGTGATCTGAGCCAGCGTCGTCGTCGTCGCGTGGCCGTTCGCATCAACCCAGAAGGCGGGCCCATCGTGTAACAAGAGATGGTCAAGCACGAGCGACTGGAGGATTGGGACGCCACGCCCCCCGTCTATGTCCAGCAGCGTGATGCCGTCGTCGAGTGACGGTAGCAGCATCGCTTCTGTGGCTGGGTCGGCTTGATCAGCCAAGGTCCGATTGCGGTCAGCCCCCCGTGTCGGCTTGTCGGCCGCCATTCGGTTCGATGGTGGGTGGTCTCCCATACTCGATAACTAGTCACCCTCTCAATAAGCGACGGCGCGGTGCTTCCGTGTTTCAGGGAATAGCCTCTAGTGGCTACAGAATGGCCCAGTAAGCGTATATTTGGCCTGGCTGTTGCTTCCGAGAAAACTTCCACAGTTCTGACTCTGTTGAAATTCTCGACTGATGATTGTTCGGAAAGGGCATGCTGAATACAACGCGCGTATCCTGTGTAGAATTGCTCCAGTATTGAGCGAACATACCATGGCTAACTCGACTTCAAAACCGAGAGTAGCTACCAATAAGATTATTTTACGTACCTATCCACGACATCGTGTAGGTTTTCGTCATTAATGAATTCAGTTAGTTCTATGCCATCGATCAATTCAACATCCAAATCCTGAGCAGCTTTTCGTGCATTTTCTGTGAATTGAGCAGTAGTTACTAGAAATGACTTGTCACCATCCACCATTTTATCAATTGCTCCATAGTTCCTTATCGTACCTAGATTAATAGTGCTATCTGGTTGATATCGCTTGACTTGAATAGCATGTTTTTCACGCCAAGGATCCTGCCGTTGAGCAATTACATCTATGCCCAAGTCATCTTCATCTGGAACCACATTAGCACTAAATCCTATCTCCTTCCAACAATCCGCTATGAAGTGTTCAAATTCGGTAGGATCCATGGCATATAGTTTTTCTAATAATTCTTTATTAGGCAACGCTTGGTATTGCTTGCCTTCTTCTACTCTTTGAATAAAAGTGTCATACCAAGATAAAACTCCCAAATCACTCAAATTAATTATATATCTGCCGATAGCATTGTCTTCCCCATCTCTAACGGACGTACGAAGTCCTTCCATTAACTCATATGCATCCTCCAAAAGGTCTATTGAGGGTTTCCCAAGCAGATGATATACAGAAAACCAATCCATCTCATCTCTTCTAATACAAAAACGCAACATTTCTCTAGCATTGAGAATTTTATCGTGATCTAAGTCATTAGCAGAGGGATTAGTATAATCAGGGAGTTCTATTACATATCTTGAAGCCTCAAGAAATCTATCTTTGTTCCCTCCCAATTCTTTCATTCCAAAATCGTCCGCCGACACGTGGAGTTCGTTGTTTTTTCGGCTTACTCGGTATACGTGGGCATCCAAGGGCCTATTGAGCTCAACAGGCTGTCGGTTCGATAGACGAATATCCCACTCATTATCAAGATCGTCAGGCCTCTCGCATTCGTATACTGTGAAACTTCCACGTTCAGTGCTCTTCTTAACAGGGATTACAGTTACCTGTTCACCTATTAGATCAGATCGGGGGTGGGATACATTAATCACCATGATGATTCGTTATCCGCTAATAACTACAGTATTTCGCCGGCAAATTCTCTGAGCGGTTGCCTAGAGGTCTGAGAATAAGTAGTCTGTACTAGACAATATTACACAATACAGTCTGATGAACCTACCCTCTACATTTAGCAACGGTACCTATCATTACCAAAACATTTTAACAGAGTCTAAATCCTCGTTCTTGTTGATCCAGCTTAACCAACATTAGCACTAATCTTGTTGGTTAATTCGGCACGTGTTCTGGATCTAGCGGGATTCCGAGACAGAAGAGTTCGAGGGGGGGAACGCTTTTATTCGGCCTCTATTATCCGCATGTGTGACTAATTCCGACCAATCTGCTTTTGAGACTTTGATTGACGAGATTCATACTGATTTCTCCGACAATCCGGTTAACTACGGAAACGAGGATCCAGTCATTCCGGAGTTGATCCACCGGCTTCGACAGAAAATAGATGTAGACTATCTCCCAGTAGAGTATCGTCAAGAGTACGCCGATAACGAACAGTGGCGAGTCCGTGATTTTTCGACTCGTGTTGATAACATTGGCCAGGCAACTCGAATCCGTCCAGAAGTTCTCTTTGTACATGAGGGAGAGCGGTGGAAGTACGAGCGAACACTTGCTGGGGAAATCAAATCGACAGTGCCAAAATTTGATCTCGTTGTTTTCAACCCAGAACCACCGCTGATTGCGCAGAGCAAGGCGGAAGGCCCTGGTAATTATTGGGATACTGAGAACGACATCTCGGTGCTTTGTGAGGTTAAACACTCAAAAAACGAATCCTCGAACTTCTTTGCTGAATCAAATGGTGCCGATGATGTACAGGCGCTATCGCAGTATCCCGGCTCTGTAGAGCGGCGGGTATTCTTGTTCTTCGACTGGTGGCCAATCGATGGGAACCAATCCCATCGATACGAGCGCCACCGAGACCGATTGATAGAGAATGTCGGAGTGATATCAGAGCCAGTAGATGTTATTTTTCTCTCCCGTATTGGCGACTACCACACATTCACTATCGGATACTGAAGCGTCTCAGTTGGGCTTTTCAGACTATTATCGGCTGAAACGTCTGATCGCTGGAGACTGTGTATTGAACATAACTGGTCAGAATGTAACCCGTGTTGAGGATTTCAACAGAGCTGAATTAGCGTATTTACACTCCTACTACCGACTTAACAGATTGTTACGAAACTGGCGACGCAGCTGCTGAATCAACGAGTGAGTACTCGCGGTCTCGACTCGTGCCTTCTGCTTCGAGGAGATTGTACTGTGCCATCTTCGAAAGGTAGGTCCGGACAGTGCGTTTCGTCCGCGGATCGTCGACCGCCCCAGTATAGTGGTCGTGAATCTCGCTGGGTCCAAGTGGCCCGTGGTCGCGAACAATATCGTATACGACCCGCTGGTGTGGCGTAAGCGAGTCAAGGCTCTTCTGCTTAATTTGGGCCCGAGCATCTTCAGCGGCATCTAGGAGGATGTCGTTAGTGATCTCCTCGTGATTTTCGCGATCAGCCGTGCTGGCTGCGCTGCGAAGCATCCCGATAGCCAGACGAGCATCACCAGCGGCCGCATCGGCGATCTGATAGAGCTGCTCGTCGGTGATGACGTCGTTTTCAAGGCCCCATTTCGTTCGAGCACTCAGAATATCGTAGAGTTGCTCGTTGTGGTACTTGTCCATCCGGACGTGTTCGCTTGAGCGCAGCCGACTTACGAGCCGGTCGTCGACGCGGCTGAACAGCTCTTCTTCCTTGTTCGCGATACAGATCACCGCGAACTGCTCCATACTGTGGAGGTCGTAGATGAGGCTCGGGTCTTCGAGTTGGTCGACCTCGTCGAGGATGACAACGGTTCGAGGACCGTCGTACTGTTGGAGCCGATCAATGAGCTCGTCGTGGGGTGTCGACTGCCGATGAATGTCTATCGTCGCGCCGATGTCGTCGAGGATCTGGTACAGCGTTCGGAAGCGGCTGTAGTTTCGCCAGCAGTTGACGTAGGTGGCCTCGACGTCGAGCACTTCCTCGCGGAGCCGTTCGGTAACGAACTTCGAGACACAGGTTTTACCGACACCGCTCGGACCGGTGACGATAGCCGTGTCAGCTGGCTCTCCGTTCGTGATCGGTTCGAGAACGCTCGAGAGGTGGTTGACTTCGGCGTCGCGATGCTCGACTTCTCGAGGGACGAACCCGGCGCGGAGGACGCGAGCATCACGGATCATTTGTTTCTGACAGACTAATTTCCGGTCAGGTTATAAAAACCTCACCGGGTCAGTTCCGGAAAATTCCTCATCGCCGTTGAATTGCTTCTTCTATAGTGTCGCTGTCTCCCGATTCTGATTGTGGAAACGCTCCACTTCCGGAAACGTCCAAAAACTCACTCGGCTCTCTCTAGCCCGGCGTCTTCACCGTCAACCTCGATGACATCACCGTCGCCAACGTTCAGCGCGTTACGAAGCTTCTCGAGATGGTCATCTGCCTCCTCGCGGATCTCCTTCGCGGTGGTGAGATCAACCTCTCCATCTTCGAGTGTCTCGGCGGCCTCTTCAACAGCGTCCTGTGATGAACGACGAAAGGACGTGGTTGAACCGCTCAGGCTCCTCTAAGAAGGGACAATGACCACTATTGGTGAAGCGCTCAAGCTCGGCGTCAGGTGTATTGTCGGCAACGTATTCGACACCACCATTCTCTAGCATCGTTTCGTCTTCACCAAGACACACGAGGGTAGGAACATCCACGTCGGGAACCATTTCCCGGTAGTCGCGTACTGATTGGTCGAAAAGAATCGCGCTCGTGATCGGTGGTGGGACTCGTGTGATCTCGTCGAAGAGCGTCTGTTCGACAGTATTCGGTTCATCCACGAGCATCTCGTCAATGAGGGACCACGCCAGCTCGTGTGGATTTGTTTGTGCGAGCTCCATGAGTCCACGAAGTTCATCAAAGCCGAACACACCGTGCTCGTAATCCTCCTGTTCAAGATCCAGTGGCTGTTGTTCGACACTTACGAAGCCGCGGAATCGGTCTGTCCCAAACTGACGAACGTATTCCCATGCCACGAGCGACCCCATCGACCAGCCGACCAGAATAACATCAGAAAGACCCTGTGCGTCAAGGAACGCCTCCAGGTCACGAGCATACTGAGGCAGGGTATGTCCGGTTTCGGTTTTCTCGGAACGACCATGGCCTCTGAAATCGAGGGTGATCACCCGATACTCGTCGCTGAGAGGCTGCTGTTCGCTGAAGAACCGGCTACTCATCAACACTCCGTGAAGGAAGACAACCGGTACTCCGTCTCCATCCGATTCGTAGTACAACTCCGCCCCGTTGACCGATTCAGTTGGCATATCGGAAGATATGTATGATCGCTGTTAGTTGTTGTGCCGAATGCTGCTGATATCCAGTTGTTCCACTCTAGTATAGCACATTATGCCTCAGAACAGGGTATCCGCTATTGACTCTCCTCAGTCGCTTCCGTTGACGCCACCTTCTTGACGATATTGACCGAACATCGATTGTATGAATGTTCTCGTCGCTGGTTCGCATGGACAAGTTGGCCAACACGTGACCCGTCTGCTTGCTGAGAGCGATCACAGCGTTCAGGGGATGGTGCGTGTGGAATCGCAAGCACCAGATATCAGGGATTTGGATGCTGAGCCGGTTGTAGCGGATCTCACCGGTGATGTCTCACACGCCGTTGAAGAAATTGACGCGATCATTTTCGCTGCGGGATCGGGTGGTGAAGACGTGTGGGGTGTTGACCGCGACGGTGCGATTAACATCATTGACGAGGCGGTATCTGCGGGGGTAGAACGGTTTGTGATGCTTAGTTCGATTAATGCCGATCAGCCTGAGAATAGCCCCGAGGCGTTGCGAGAGTATCTCCGCGCAAAGGGTGAGGCCGACGAGTATCTCCAACAGAGCAACCTGACGTACACTATCGTTCGTCCTGGACCGCTGACAAACGAAGGTGGTACCAAACGAATCAAAACAGGTACTGATCTCGACAGAGACGCGATTGAGATCCCGCGAGAAGATGTCGCCCGGACACTGATCGCGACGCTCGGGGCTGAGAGTACGTATGATGAAACGTTCGAACTTGCGGCCGGTGAGGTGTCGATCGGTGAGGCGTTAGAGACGCCACACCATACGTAGTCTGACGACCGGATTCGTGGACGGCTATCCTTTTTGATGGTGTCCGTACGGGTGTTGAAGTCCTTTGGCTGTACCACACCCCTCTGTCGACGCTATCGCCAAGCGCATCCGGATTGCCGGGGTGGTTTGACGCATGTTTCGCCGTTGGCGGCGACCCCCTCGTGAATGAGTTGCTACCGGACGGCCGGCCGCTTCTTGTTGCTGGGTGCGGTCTGGGGGACGGCGTTCATGGCGACGGACGTCGGCCTCGCAGATCTCCCCGTGGTACCGTTCGCAGCCGTGCGCTTTGATGTCGCTGCCGCGCTGCTGTTCGCCGCCGTTCTCGTCTCTGGTTCGGATGTCTATCCTCGGACTCTTCTGGTTTCAGTTTCACCCTCCTTGACGAACTCTTTTGTCGGTCTTTAACGGTGTGGCAGTATGCGACGATACGGTATCATTCTGCTACTTATCATTGTAGTCGTGGCCGCTGGCACTACGGCTACAACGGGTCAACAAGTCCAAGACAGAGCCCCCGAAAGTTGCATAGATGCTTTTACAGCCCAACAGTGGGAGTCGGCTCAGCTTACGGGAGAGATACGACTCGCTGAGGATGACACAGTCCAAATCACATACGATGGCCACGGTGAATTGACCCCATTCGAGGTTGACCCACCGACTGCGGCTACCGTTGTCAACACGACTGGGTTCTCGAACACTGCGGATGGGACCTACACCTTTGGTGGACGGCAGGCAACACCGACCCTCACGTATCGCGTACAAACTGGATTATCCACCAATGAATCTTATGCGAGCGGTGAGTCGTGGCTTCATACTCCGCTCCCTTCGTACATTCAGACCCGCGTCCACCACATCACCCCCGAAGGCGGCCACGTTGGTACGCAATTCGCCTATCTTGGAAATTATTCAGCTGTAACGCTTCAAGATGGATGCCACGAAGTCACGGGCATCATCGCTGACGAGAGCCGGTCGGCGGTTGACAGTGAGCAAATCGAGCGGCAGCTCCGATACGCGATGACTGAGTACGATGTTGGACACCGTTACAGCAAGACAACAGTCTTCGTAACACCGGGAAAAGTCGATCCCACTTCCAGTGGTGAAGCACACAAAGCGGACGCGTGGGCGTCCAGTCGACATGGGCCATCGAATACCACCCATATCGTACTCCACGAGTACTTACATACGAGACATTCTTTCGGTGATGCTTCACTAGGCGAGATGAGTTGGTTCAATGAGGGGACAACGGAGTATATGTCTCTACGACTAATGCTGGGCGCTGGGACACTTTCGCCACGAGAATACAACAACCGATTGGAGAACGCCGCAGGGGGGCGTGCTGTCCTATCGAACCGGTCAACGTGGACCGATCATCGTACCCCATACCAGCGGGGAACGTTGTTTAATGCCCATTTAGACCACCGTATCCGAAACGCTACAGACGGCGAGAGTACGCTCGAAGATGTCGTCGCTGTCGCGAACGCTAAACAGGGGAGCCAGTTCCTTCCGTCTGAACGTGCGGTATTCGATATTGTCGCAACTGTTTCCAATACAGACACAGCGACATGGGCAAACAGTACTGTAGATAGCAGTCAGGCTTTCGGAATTTCACCAATCCAACAAAAGACCACTCCTGAATGGGAGTACCGGATCTCAATCGCTCACGAAAATCTAAGCGAACAACCTCTACTTGGTGTCTTCTTCGGATTGGTGCTTGGGGTTCTGCTGATGACAATTTCCGAAGAGTACGTCAATGGGTCGGAGGATGACAGCCCAGAAAAATCAGAAAACAGCTAGTTAGTAGGCGGCTAAGTCCTCTATTAAAGAAGGCGCTCATTCAGGGTATCCGAATCTGTCAGTACACGCTGCGAGAGTGAGCATTGGTTCTGTAGGGCCGAGACTGACTGGGCGAAGTCACCCTGATGCTGAATAATATTGGTGAAGCGCCGTACTGTCCGCCTTCTGGTCACTTGTCCGGCTTCGTCCCGGTTCGCAGATTCTCGCGGTACTCAGCCCACGCCTCGTACATTTCGATCTGATCGTTTTTCGACATTGTCTCATCGGTGTCCGGGTCGAAGAACGGAAGTTCTTCTTTCTCCGGCATCGCCATCACTTGGCTGAGCGGATAGAGCTCAGAGTAGTAGTTTTCGAGGACCCATTCTTCACCGTGATCTTCGACAGCTTCGGTAATGAATGGGGCTGCTTCCGGGTACTCGTCGGCAAGGGTATCGGGCATTGTGAACTGTAGTGGGAAGAGTGGCCGGCCTACGCGTCGGTGAACTCAGCAAGCGAGTGGTTGGGACTGCTGTGGTTCCACTTTCCGATCTGAATGAGATCGAAGGTCTCGATGTCGTCTTCAACAGCGGCGTCAAGTGTGGCAGTAATGTCGGCAGAGAGACTGTCGACACGGATCGCCGTCACTGGGTGACCTCCAAGCTTGTAGCCGGTTGCGAGACTCGTGGGAGAGACGACGATTACCGCACCACCATCGACAGCGTCGAGGGCGAGTTGGGCATCCCGATGCTGGAGGACGGTCGCATCCAGCTCATCGACAGGGAAGAGACAGACTGCTGTCCCGTACTCAATGCTCGCCCCCGCTGTGTAGAAATGCCCTATAGACATAATCAGCTGCTACTATATGCCCTATGGACATTAATATTGCGGCTCCAATCAATACCGAGTCATGCGACTCGGCCAGCCCGTAAGTTGAATATCCAGCCCGTTTCAGCGCTGTGTGTGGCTCGAAATCTGTACGAGAGTACCGCGGCGGCACTCGCGACTGGATCTGTGGAACACATTTCGTACGAGACCCCACCGAGCACTGCTGCCGAGTGGCTCGTGACGAATGGCTACGATGCGGCGCCAGTTGACCGGGACGGCGACCCAGTTGGATTCATCCACGAAGATGACGTCGACACCGACGATACTGGTGACACGCTTGAGGCGGCGCTCACACCGCTCACTATTGACTACATGATTAGCGGTGACACGTCGTTCGCGGAGAGTCTCGCAGCGCTAATCGAGGAGCCGGTCTATTTCCTTGGGGGCCACAACCGGATCACCGGCATCCTCACCCGTGCGGATCTGAATACCCCACCCGCACGGATGTATCTCTTCGATCGGATCACGTACTTGGAAGAACATCTGCGAGAGATCATCTCGTCGGAGGTTTCCGATTGGAAGCAGACTCCTGTGAGTACCGACGAAATCGATGGTATCGAAACCCGGTATGCGGATGCCAAAGCCGCTAACGTGGAATTATCAGAGATTCACTACGCCCAATTTTCGACACTCAGTACGATTGTGTCGAGCGTCGAGGCCTGTTGGCAAGAGTGCGGGTTTTTAATGGCAGGTGAGGCGCAGTCGCGGCTTCACGACATTACGGAACTCCGGAACGATGTCGCCCACGCCAATCTCCTCGTTGAGCATACGGAAGATGATAAGTTTCTGAGTAGCGGCCGGACGACTGAGAATCTGTATACTCTCCTTGCGGACATCGAACAGATCCTGACCAGCCTACAGGGTGCGGGGTACGCGCCGGAGACTGCCACAGAGTAGCAATCCGTCGGACGTCCAACTACTATCATCCCTCGCTGATTCGTCTGATCTATGAGTGACTCAGCGGCAGGCGTCCTCCTTGGTCTCGCCTGCGGTGATGCCCTCGGCCGTCCGGTAGAGTTCCAGCAAACAACCTCCATCCAGCGCCGGCACGGCTGCGTTACGGAGATGCTGGCCAACGGGACCCATGGCCAACCGGCTGGCACGATCACGGACGACACCGAGATGGCGCTGTGTGTGGCTCGAAGCCTCGTTGGTTCGGGCCACTTCGACCCCGTTGACGTCGCAGACCGATTCGTTGAGTGGTATCAATCAGACCCGTTTGACATTGGACTACTCACTAGCACAGTCCTCAGGCGACTCCGAGATGGTGACGCGTGGGATGAGGCTGGGATCGATGAGTGGAAACACCTCCCAGAGGGATCCAATGCGGGCAACGGCAGCGTCATGCGATGTGCCCCGTACGGGATCGCGTTTGCTGGTGAGTCCGATGTACTCGTGACTGCGAGTCGTGTGTCGTCGGCGATCACGCATGCCGACCCGCGCTGCCAATGGGGATGTGTGATTCTAAACGCGACGCTCGCTGGCCTGCTCGGGGGTAAGGAACAGCCGCTTGCGTCCGCGCTTGAACTCGCAGTGAATGCGCCTGCTGAACTCCGGAGCGCGTGTGAAGCTGTTCAGGCAATTGTGGAAGGGTCTGAGTCTGCGGCGGATCTTGAACTCGCTAATTCGGGCTATGTCGTCACAACACTTCAGGCGGGGCTCTATCACGGATTGACTGCTGAGAGTGCGGAGGACGCCATCGTCGATGCGGTGATGCTGGGTGGTGATACAGATACGATTGCGGCCGTTGCTGGGGCTGTTGCGGGGGCACGGTTTGGCGCGTCCGGGCTTCCCGATCGTTGGTTCCGGGCAATCGATGAGACGGCCGAACTCACAAAGTTAGGCCAGCAACTCGATACGATGGATTTGTCGCTTCCTGAGTCAGTCGCTGAGAATCTTTCGAGTAGCCAATTTGATTTACAAGCCTAATTTAGAATTTTTAACCAACAACTGGGGATATTTCGAGCTATTGTAGGTTAAAGTGACTACTCTACTTCATCAGTTTCGGCCCGTCCGTGCCGTCTATCTATCTCATCAAACATATCGAGTGTCTTTCGGATTGATGCCCGAACCGCATCGCTTCGATTGACGAATTTTCCCTCGTCACCGACGTGTTCATCGAGGTCATCAAGCAGTTCTTGGGGGATCTCGACGCTGACCTTCGGCATACCCTATAATCGCAGAGGAATCTCTTCAGAATGTCGCACAGTACAACGGTTCCCTTCACACCTAGGATGACCCACAGTAGATAGCGAACCAAGCGTGCTGATTAATAAACTACGAGAACTCCGGCCGTTCCGCGTACGCAATCGGATCGCGTGACTCGGCATTCCGGAATGCTTCGAGTCGGAACGCACACGCATCACACGTTCCGCACGCCGGTTCCTCATCCCGGTAACACGACCACGTCATGTCGTATGGCACACCGAGCTCCAACCCCCGCTCGGCGATCTCCGTTTTCGACCATTCGACGAACGGCGCTTTCAACTCGATCTGTGTCTCCGGTTTTGTCCCGACATCGATCACGTTCTGAAAAGCGTCGAAAAACGCCGGGCGACAGTCAGGGTATCCGGAGAAATCCTCCGAATGTGCGCCGATAAACAGCGCCTCTGAATCAGTCGCCTCCGCGTACGACGTCGCCATCGACAACAAATTCGCATTCCGGAAGGGGACGTACGATGTCGGAATGTCGTCACTCTCAAGATCTGCGTCGGCCACGTCCATCTCCTCGTCGGTCAAACTCGACGCACCGATCTGGGAGAGATGTCCCGTTTCGATATGGAGGAAGTCAGCCGCATCAACTTCCTCCGCGAGCGCTTTCGCACACTCGTACTCCTTGTCTTCGGTGCGCTGACCGTACGACGTATGGAGGAAGTACGGCTCGTAGCCCTGCACGATCGCCTCGTAGACAGCCGTCGCACTATCCATCCCACCAGACACCAGAATCACCGCGCTTTTGTTGCTCATATCTGCTTGGTTGCGTCGAATCGATTATCGCTCTGTTCACCACACCGCACTCGCGGCACCGTGCTCTTCTGACCGGCCTCTAAGGATAACGTGCTCATGTCCCCGGTGCGTCGTTCCATAGGTCCACGTGGAGTCGCGGCGTGTACCGGTAGCCGTACTCCATCGCCAGCTCGGCGACCTCGCTTCGCGTCCCGTCGAGTTGCTCGCGCGTCATGCCCTCCGGCATCAACAACACGTCATCATCGGCGACAGTCGTCGCCGTCGCTTTTTGTACTCGGTCAACCAGGTCCGTAATCTCCGGGAGGTCCGTCTCGTCGGTCACGACGAACTTGAGTTGCGTCTCGTACGTATCGACCATCTGGGACAACGCATCCATGTCAATTCGATTCTGTTCGTGTTTCTCCTCCCACTCGCCCTCCCCCTTCGGGTCACGATCGGGTGTTGGCGTGCTGCTCGCCAGCTTCGGGCTGATACTCGCTAAATCGATCGGCGCGTCCCGGTAGATTGTCCCGTTCGTTTCCACCGTCGTGTGATAGCCGTCTGCGGCGAGTCGTTCGAGGAGTTCGACTGACTCCTCATGGATGAGTGGCTCCCCACCTGTGAGGACGACGTGGCCAGCCTGTTCGTGGGACTGTACTTCTTCCACGATCGAGTCGATGTCGCGCCACGCCCCGGTCGGCTCCCACGAGGTATGGTACGAATCACAGAACCAACACCGCAGATTACATCCAGAGGTCCGTACGAAGACGGAGGGGACGCCTGCGAGCGTTCCCTCGCCCTGTAACGAGTAGAACACCTCGTTGATCGGGAGGCCCTCACCAGTCGCGTCAGCGTCTGTTGCGGGCTCTTCGATATCACTAGCAACCGGCATCAGTACGACGCACAGAGCTCCTTGGTCTCGCTCACCGACACCGACACATCCGTCACGGTATCCGGGAACTCATCGAGCATGCGTTGTTCGAGGAGGAGGCTCATCACCTCCGCCGTCGGCGGGTGTTCCAACACCACGAGCGCGTCGCCGTCACCAGACGCCTCGAACGCATCTACAAGCGGGTCGCCCTCCTCAACCAGGAACCGGTGATCCCACGCGTCGATGACGTCCGTGACGTCGCCTTTGTCGACGACCCAGCCCTCCTCGGTGAGTTCACCGGTCACTTCGACAGTGATCTCGTAGTTGTGGCCGTGTGGCCGCGAACACTTCCCGTCGTGATGTAGGATTCGATGACCCGAACTGATCCGGATTGGATTGTCGCCTCCGATTTTGAGTGTCCGCTGGCCTGCCTCGACCAAGTTTTCAGCCGTAGAATCATCTTGTGATATGCTTTGAGACATACTCGAAGATTACCAATCGCAGATATAAATATTAGGATCCAGCTTAATTATCGAGTACGGGCCTGTTCACTAGTTTTGGATTATGAACACTTATTCACAAAGTATGGCACCTTTCACACGGATTTTCGCCGGATTGGTGAGAGACACTTTTCCGCCAAATGTTGAGGAGCTCTCGACCGATCAAGAAGATGAACAACACCATCCAAGATTACAAATATACACTACGATAAGAATAGACAATGAGTAAACGAGAAGATCAACGAGAGAGTAGCTTGTCCTTGAGTGAAATAGACTCCACGCGAGCCCCTGATGAAAAGCAAATGGACGGCAAATCTGGAGAGATGCTGTATCAGCTCAAATTTCACAAAAGGCAGGGAGCAACCACCGAGGTGGGAAAAGTAACTGAAATCGGATCGTTAGAGGATTCGCCTCCCGTTGATCTTCAGGCACTTCAGACAGATACCTATACTCACTATGCTATCTTCCGTTTGAAAGATCGATCAACGACACTGATTGTACAAGACGAATCTGGAAATACGCACAAAGCGCTTTCACTTGGCAAAGATACTGTGAAAGTACCTTACAAAGTGAGTATTACCATCCAATCTTAGTAACAGTTCCCAGCTGATAGACCCCAAAGTGGTCTTGCTACTTCCAGTCTCTGAGAAGTAATGCTCCGTTCGCTGAGCAGGTTGTGGCTCATTGTAGTATCGCAAAATTTTCGCGTATATTGTTAGCTACACTAGAATAAATGAAATAGTCTCGTGAAATCACAAACATAGATCACAAACATTCCACTCTATATTCGAACGTAGCATCGGTTACTCACCTTCTGTGGATTCAACGGAACAAGAATCGGGATAATAGTAATGTTATCATAATATATCTGTGCTTACACTCACTGTATTGAAGACACAAATGATATGACGAGTGAGGTAGGGTATCTGAGTAAGTAGCTTCATGCGACGATACCAATTCGATGACGTCGGCGAGATAGAATTCGTGGCGTCTGTCGCGCAAATCAATCGTTCTCAGCTTATCGATATCGTGGAGGACCTCGAGGAATACAACCTTGTAGAGTATGCTCTTGGTCGGATGATGTTTTGTCCGCTTACCTCCTCAGAGATTGCGGTTGATTATCTTGAATCGCTTTCATCGTCCTACGATCTCACATTCGCTTGTGATTCGGGAGGGTATGAGTCTCAAGTCAACGATGAATATACGATGAAAGACATCTATACATTTGATCGAGAATACTACTTGTCGACAGACTGGCCTGACGAATTAGTTCTGCCCGACCAAGTGCCCGTAGAAGGAGACGACGAGGCAACGATAGAGCAGAAGGTCCAGGACACAATCTCTCTCTCTCGAATGCTCTATAATGAACTACCAAGCGACAAGCAAGAGCGCGCAGTGCCAGTAATCCAGGGGCATACTAAACAACAAATCGTTGAGTGTCTCGATGTTTATAGGAAGTTTGACAAAATAAATAAAATTGGGTTTGGGAGCTTTGGTACCGGAGGAGTAAATGGGGGTGTGAATTATTTGAATGAGGAGAATCTCGAACTACTACAATTCGTTGTGAAAGAGGCTCGGAAGTATGATCTAGACGTCCATGCATTCGGAATTGGCGGGCCAACTTCAATTCCTATCCTATATCAGTGTGGTGTTGATACGTTCGATTCGACTGGCTGGATACGATCTGGGGGTTATGGAAATATCTTTTTCCCATTTAAAAGTCGGCTTAATGTTACGCACCTTCGCAATCGGTCCGGTCCTACAGTCTTCCGAGAGGAATTGAGGGAAATAAAAGAGGAGACCGGACATGAATGTCCGTACTGTCGGTCATTCGAATCCCTGCAAAACAGTCGTCAACATCGAATTTTACATAATCTTATTGTCATGCGTGAGATGACAGACATGATCCTAGAATATTCGCTCGAAGAACTCATCGAGATGATGAATCCTAACTCAAAGTATACCGGCTACCTAAAGAAATTTACATCAACCGAGTCGGTCCGGAACTGATTATCTAGAGGTAGATATTTGTTTGAGGTGTCTAATTGAATGACGAGATGAGTCATTACACTTCAAAATTCCATATTAGTGACCCTGGCCCACAGGAGTTGTATGAATATTTGGATACTGTGGAGGCAACATCGCCATCATCGAATCCAGAACTTCTTGAATCGGCCAGAGACCTTGGCCACTCAATCGGGAGCAAGGAGAAATCTACAGAAGGTTCGGTGCTTGGCCGGCTCGGGATTGTAGATCCCACCGATCAATTTCAGTTTACTGAACTCGGTGACTCCCTGGTCGATATCATGTATAGGGATCGGAACCTGTTTAATACGGTACTTCATTTTCTTTATTACTCTGCTTTTGAGAGATACCCAGACAGATATGTATTTATGTCGTATACATACAGAGAGATGACCAACTATCTCTATGATAATTCCCCGTTTAGCACTTTTCGGGGAGAGCGTGGAACAATTGTTGGTGAAGTCACCGAATTAGCAGAACAGAGTCCAGATGTCGACGTTTCCAAGACACGAAGCGGCGTGTCACTTAGTACAAAGAGTTTCAATAATTATCTGCAGTATCTTGCGGAACTATCCCCCGAGGTGCTAGTGGAGGATGACTCTGGGAGTCCCGGATTCGAGCGACGTGCGTTCTGCCCTCCGGAACTTATGATCTTGGCCGTGGATCATATCTATAAGCAAAACGAGACAGATTATGAGACGCTCCTCAGAGTGACAGATGATACCAAAGTTCGAATTCAACAGATGTGCCTCCTCTCTGATGATGGGTTCGATGAGGTAACCGAGTACGCTGAACAGGCGTATCCATTCTTCTCAAAGAAACATGACTTTGGTCTCAACCTTCGATTAGACCGAGAAGTAACTCTTGATGACCTCCAATAGCATGTCGTCACCTGTTGCAGAACTACTACAGAAATCTAATGAGGCAAAGCGGCGACTACAAGATGACCTCCTGACCGACGATCAGATCGCAGTACGCTCGAAACTTTTGGAATTTGCTGATCAGGACGGCGGTCATTACAACTTGTATGGAGCAAGAGGTGTTGGCAAGACCACGCTGGCTAAATATATGATGGTTCATCAGAACGGGTGGGGATACGCTCCATGGCTACCCGTGAAAAATGCCTCAACACGAGTCCTCTTCGTCGATAATGTACCGGCAACCAGGACAGCGTCACGCAGAGCGCGTGAAATTATTGGATTTGACACTCCAGACACGGTGATTTCAGTTTCGCGCAAACCGGTTCCGGAAACAAAAGCGCGTGTTACACTCTCTGACAACTGATACTTACAGGAGATATTCCCCTTCTCTACTCTCTGTCGATCATCCAATAATTTATTAACAGAGAAGTGCCAGAAGGGTATAGTTACTATGGGACAGGCGAATGCGCAAAATATCGAGTCCTCTCTTCGAGAACTCAATGACACGCTGAACAAAGATGAGGGGATTGTCAATACATCAAGCGCTCACCGATTTTTAGACCAGCCGAGCGATATCGAGACCGAATACATTGAGTACGCTCGGACTCACCTGATCCAGCCAGACATTCAACGGTTTATCGATTCGTTGACTGGAGCCCTCGAAGATGAAGATCTGAATAAATCTGTTCCTGGATACATTGTGGGCCCCTACGGGTTTGGGAAGACCAGTACAACGGGAAAAGTTTGGTACCTTCTTGACCAGGAAGACAACTACATTACTACCCCTCCGATCTATTTCGATGAACTACAGTCAATTGTCGACGCCGTGTACGGATGGATGCGGTTCCGCTTGAGGGACCGAGAAGAGCATCTAGAAACCCTCGAACAGCGGTACCAGGCCAAAGTGACCAGTAACGTCGAAGATATTGTTGACCAAACTGGATTCGATGACAAAGATCAAACCCGGGAAGAGTTCGAGCGACTAATCGAGTCGGGATCGATTGATATCGAATTCTCGGTCCAACACGTTCTGGATTTCCTTTCTGAATGTAATCAGATCGCAAAAGACGCTGGGTACAAAGGCCTCGTCGTTATTGCCGACGAACTTCAGCAGTTCATATCCAGTCACTCGTCTGACAAAGAAGCATACTCTAAGCTACGTGATATTGCAAAAAGCACAGCCCTCGGCCTGAACGAAGGCGACGGCTTGGGTCTTCTGTTCACCATGGACGATGGTCTCCACGGAGACCTGGACGTGAATGCAGACGATGTTCTTGCGCGGTTAGCAGAACAGAACGTTCAACTCAACTTAGCGAATGTTTACAACCGAGATTTCCCGACTAAGCTGTGGGAAAGTCTGGCTGAAACTTACGGTTTCAAGGACAGACGCTACGAAGTAATTACCGAGGATACGCTAGACGCAATTGGTCAGATCTGTGAACGTGGACCTCCTCTTTCAAACGGCCCTCGTTCAGTTGTGGACATTCTCACGATCGCTATCGAGCACTACCTCTCTGAGTCGGAGGCGTTTGATGCTCTTGACCTCGCCAATGCGTACTATAATGGCGTTGTCCGATTCAAAGGAGACCACATCAAAACCGCAATCACAGAGGCGATTAATTCTGATCAAATAAGTACCCCCGATCGTGAGAATTTCATCAAGCTGTGTGGGGTATTCCCTCGAGGAGTCTCAGATGACCTACTGAAGCAGTATGGGGTTCACGAGGCGAAAGAACAGGTCAAAGGAGAACTTCACGGACAGCTCATCATCACACACGAGGAAGGGCGCACGCTCAAACGTCTTGAGCGGGAAGGAGAGGATCGTGGGATCAAAGACGAACTGTTCACACAGTTCTATCGGGATTATGACACCACAGACATCTACGATTCGAACGCTTCTGAGACGTTCCGAGAATTTGTTGTTTCGGAAGAACTCTTCCCCGCTGTTCGAGGAAAGAGTCTGAGCAGCTGGGTTACCGAACACGCCTTTGAACCCGAAACTGGAGGAGTGTACGCGGCAGTCTTTCGTGGGTCATTCAACGGGCAAGAGTACCCTGAGCGGCTTATTGAAATCCGAATGGGCACGGATGCTACATCAGTTAAATCGCCCGATGAAGGCACAGATACTGACCTCACGATTGGCTTTGCCGTTAACATGGAGAAGCAGACTGAAGTCACCCCTCACATCGAACGGGTATCTACTGACGAGGTTCTTCTACATCTAGACTTAGCTGATTCTTTCGACAGCCTCCCGAGCAATATCGTTATGTTGGAAGATTACATGAGTCCGGAAGATGTCAGCCCCCATCTGCTGCTCTCCTTACATCACTTCATGCGTAATTGGGAGGAGAACCAAACAGTCAATCCCAACCAGGAGACACAGTTGGAATATATCCGTGACCAGTTAGTCACGCAAAGCATTCAGAAGGCGTTTGGCCCTCCCCTGAATGGGGACGACTTCCTCGATGAATCAGGGAGTAGTCGCCGGACCGTTGATCCGTCAAAGGTCGTCGAGAAAATCTTCAACCGTGTAATCGAAGAGGTCTATCCTGATTATAAAACTCTCTTCATCTCGGACAATTACCAGACCTTCTTAGATGACTATGAATCTCTCCTAGTAGGAAACGATCCGAATATCCGGATCTCACAAAAGCGGGGTAATACCCCAATTGAAGGGACAAAAAGCGATATTTCCAACGCGATCGGGGTATCTAGTAACTCGACAGCAAAAACACGTCTTGATAAACAATTTGAAGATCTCGTTGACACTGAAGTCTGGCAGGGCAAGGATGCCAGGGTTCGATTGACCCTTCATCCCCTTGAGGAACTTCTTAAAGACCATATCGAGGAGCAAGAGAAGGAAACTGTCGCCGTCAGTGAGTTATATGATGTAGCCGGGGAGAAAGGGTACCGGCAGGAAGAAGTTGACTGGGCAGTCCGCCTCCTTGTTGGTCGAGATTTCATCAAGCATGATCAAAACGATGAAACGGTCGAACTGAGCGACATTGCTATCGACATCGACCAAGTCAAATCTCGGCTGGAATCACTCCGAAACACGGCTGCGGAGCTCAACGAAATCTCGAACGAGTGGAGTGAGTATGACTCGATCACTAATGAGTTGAATCGCCTTGAGGAGGAACTCAGCGGAACGACGAATGACGACATTGAGATACTCGATGATCTTAACGCCGAGCTAGAAGAGGTAGATTCGCAGATCTCGACGCAGATCAAGGCCACAAGTGCGACCCTTCGTGAACGTGCCCGAGGAACAATAGACAGACTCAAAGGACTTTCATCCAGCAACAAGCCTCGCGATCTGAAAAAGACTGTCGAGAAGTCTAATGTTCCGTTCGGCCTCCATATCAAAGACATCGAGACTGAACTATCATCCAACTTTACAAAAGCAACTACAGAGGCCGACTCTGCCCGCTCAGATCTTGATACAGATCTCGAGATTGCATCTGGCACGGCAGCTCTGAGTGAGATTAATACTCTACAGGACTCAATTGAGGAGGCGAAAGAAATCGCTGAGCAGGTTGATGAAGAATTAGAGGATATCAAAGAGGACGCGGCTGACTACGCGGATTGGTGTCGACTTGCAAATGACATGGACGCTGCTCGTTCGGATATTGTTCAGTATGCAAATACTCATCCTGACAACAGTGCCGCGATGTCAATCAGGGATGAGCTTACCGCTCTGATGAGTGAGATTCAGACTGAGTTCCAGAAGGGCAGTGACCACGATGACTTCCCTCAGGCACTGCGGAATGCCGAAATGTATCGGCAGCAGTTCGAAGACCTCAAAGACCAATTCGAGGAGATAACTCAGGGGGACGAAGAGAACTTCAATTACCGGAAGAATGTGCTTGAGAACACGCTGAAGATTGGTACTTCCGGCCACCCAAGTATCAGACAAAACTTGAGTCCTAACAATGCTGAGAAGTCACGTAATGACCTCAAGCATGAGTTCCGCCGCCAGCTGGTTGAGAACAGCGATGGAATCGAAGATGTAAAGTCCGATATCAAATCGATTGAGACCAGCATTGAGTATGCTGAGTTGTTGAATCAGGTTCCGGATGAAGCTGACCCGACTCCGGCTGATATCCGCGATCAGATAGTCGATTTCGAATCTACTATTGAAGATATCCATCAGGCTGTCAGTCAAATGGATATCACTTCGGCTATCCGACTTCCGACTGAGGGTGGCCGTTCGAACTCGTTCCCCAACACCGATGAGAAATTGAGTCTCTCGATTGACAACCGCGAGGTGAACGTCGGCGAACGAATCGACGAAATCCGAGATTCAATTGAGGCACTCCATCAAGACGTTCGTGAGTGGCGACAGGTTACTGAGACTCCCCCAGAAGATCTTGAATATATTATGGATGAACTGGACTATCGGGATCAGTCTGACTTGGAGAGCGTCCTAATTTCAGTCTCTGAAAAGAAAGGTGACACCGACGTTGCAGAGTTCTTTGCCGATCTGGAAACCTTATTCGAGGGGAACCACATCACGGTCTCGATCAAAAGCGAACATAGGTAACTCCCGTGTCTACCCGCACTATTGAGTCACTGTCTGCCTTGGCTGAAGCGACACGTGACGGACCAGTTGTCGCAAATATCGGAGGGCTCGAGTCTCGAGTACTACAAAACAGGCATGGTATCGATACCCTTGAATCGCTTGAAGAGTTTTACCGCCTCTATGAGTCTCCGACTAATTTGTTTGAAACCGATGTGATCATTCGGGATCAGGGATCTAAGCCGTCCTTTGATAGGTCACTTACGCTCTACAACCCACCTTCGATAGAACAGGTCGAATACACTGGCACCGTGTACGATAGGTCGCTTAATGGACTCATATCAGAAGGGTCGATTTCTTGGGACGATGTGGAGAGCACAACCACTTGTCAATCAGAGGTCGGCGATCTCATCACGGAGGCGGCATCTGATGTTGATGTTATTGCGCTGGTTATTGTTGATGGCCTCTCCTATCAGGATTGGACAGACTCAGGCTATGAGGCAGAGCCAATCTATGTTGATTGCCCAACACGTACAGATTGTGGCTACCCAAATGTCGTCCGTGGGGCATCCAACGGGAAGCATCTCCAATATCGGCTTTTCAACGAGGGATATAAAACCCGGAAGGCGTTCACCTACTGGGAACGTAAGGATAACGACCTTTCTGACGAATTGCACGATGGTTTCTCCAAGAACGACGTAATCGGAAACATCCAGGACTTTGCTGATTCCATCTCATATTTACAGACCCACGATTGGTATCGACCGAAGACCTATCTCCAGTTCACTCTTACCGGTCCTGAACGTGTAGCGCACCGAATGAAGGAGGATCCTGTGATCCAGAGTGAGGTAGACGCAGTTCATCAAAAGTTGTCTGACCTCCGTGAAACAATCAGCAAAGAAACGGACTCATTCCGTATTTTCGCTGTTGCCGACCATGGTATTCTCTGGCGGATGGATACTGACTTTGAGGCACTTGATGAAAAGTGGAAGCAGGGAATTCGTCGGGACTATGAAGACCCTCCAGCCAGCGCATCTGTTCCTGAGTCCGTTGGTGAAACATCCTTCTGGGCTGGTCAGCAATATCTCCGGCTTTATCACCCACACATATTCAATAACCTACGAAGTAACGAACCAGGAGTACACGGTGGCTTTTCGTACCAAGAGTCCATTGTTCCGTTAATTGAATACGAGGATCTGAAATGACACAAGAAATATTCATTGGCGAGGAACGTGATAGCGGCGAGGAAACGCTTATTGACACTTCGAAGGCCCGTGCTCTCTTCGTTTGTGGGAAGCGAGGGACCGGCAAGAGCTATTCGTTGGGAAACGTCATCGAGGAGGTCAACCGAGAGATGCCCGACACAGTTCCCCTTGTTGTTGACCCGATGGGGATTTACTGGACGATGGCCGAACCAAATGACGAACAGCAAGATCTCCTCTGGGATTGGGGAATGCAGCCGACTGGGTTTGACACTACACTCCTCGTTCCGGGCGATCCAACAGAACGTTACGGACCTGAAGTCTACGATGAGATGATGCGCCGCGGTATCGAAATCGAGAGCCTGCGTCTCAATCCTTCTGACATTTCTCCCGATGGGTGGTGTGAACTCTTCGATCTCAATATAAACAAACCGATGGGTATTGCGTTGTACCGAGCTGTCCGTTCGCTAAACGAATCTCAAGACTTCTTTGACCTGGACGAGCTCATCGAAGAAGTTGAATACGACGAAAAAGCAAACGAGCGGACTGTGGACGCTCTTGTCAATCGTCTGGAGATGGCACACGAATGGGGCATCTTTAGTGACTCATATACAGACATCTGGAACAATCTCGATCCTTCTCGGGTTAATATTCTCGACGTGAGTGTTCTCGACCCAGGGAAGTACGGTCTTCGTAATTTGGTCGTCTACGTACTGACAAAAAAAATATTTGATGAGCGATCGAAAGCGCGCCGTCGAGAGGAACTACAGTTGTCCTCTGATATTCCGAAGGTCTGGCTATTCATCGATGAAGCACACAATTTTGCACCGTCCGGGTCGTCCTCGCTTGCGAAGGATATCTTGATTCGATGGATCAAGGAGGGACGTCAGCCGGGGCTGTCGCTCGGCATAGCAACTCAACAGCCAAGTGCTGTATCCTCAGATGTCGTGTCCCAAATGGACTTGATTTTCTGTCACAAAATCACTACTCGCACTGATATTCAGTCGCTGAACGAACTAAGTCAGGAGTACATGGGGAGTCAGCTGAAGACCTATATCAAGAAAATCGATAAAGTTGGTGAAGCAGTCTGCGTCGATGACGAAAGAGAAGTAGTAACGCAGGTTCAAATGCGACCACGTATGAGTCAGCATGGTGGCAGCGGGGCATGACAACAAATATTCAACGATCAAACAATTCTACGGCAGTGCCAACTACAGTCGACCTCCAGATCTCTGACTTCCTTGTCAAATCAATTAGTAAAAGTGAGAGATCGGTATCAGAATTGAATTCTTTTTTTAATTCTAATCAGATCAAATCTGAACTCCATTGGTTCACTCATCGGGACACCCTGGAACGTGCAGCGTCACGGCCTGACCGACGGTTGTTTTATTTTGCACCCCACGATGCGATCATCGGCGGACTCATGATTTGGTGTGAATCGAGAGTGCTTGACCAAACGGAAGCACAAATACGCCTTGTTGCTGTTTCACCAGATTATCGAGGCTATGGAATCGGACAGTACTTAGTGAAAAAGGCTATTGAATTTGCAAAAGAGCATAATAAGGAATCAATAATCGCGGACGTTGCAGCCGAAGCTCCCGCAGTACAATTCTGGGAGGCTATCGGGTTTCACAAAGTTGATTCGTACTTTACAAATGGTGGTCGAGAAATGTATCAGATGGAACGGCACCTGAGTAAGTGAGAGCGTTTATTAGAGGGGACCCATAGATTGTACTATGTCACAGTCCTCTTCCAGTTCTGAACGAAGTTCCTTACTGGACTCTTTTGAAGCCCCGGAGACGTCAGTCGCTCAGGTGTATACGTTTGAAACAGACGAGGTAACAGCACTCTGTCCGTTCGACTTCGGAGGGCCTGATTACTATGAGTTCACTCTAAAATACGTTCCTTCCGAAGACTGTGTCGAGAGCAAGAGCCTGAAAAAGTTCCTTGAATCGTATCGTGATGTTGAGATCACTGCCGAAGGACTTGGTGCCGAGATGTATGAAGAAATCACCGAGACAATATCTCCTAAAAAAATGTACATCCGGCTCGAACAGGCACGGCGAGGTGGGATTGAAGAAACTGTTGAGTTCGGTGATATAGAATTGAAGTCCGCAAGAGAGCAGGTACAATAAAATAAATAAAAGGAAATCATCCCTATATTCGAAGGACTAGTCAACCAAACCGCCTCCGCCCAGACGACCAAGCGCAACTCTTCGAGGTCTAAGTCCTCTTCTGATTCATCAATAAGTTCGAAGGCCCACAAGACCACAGTTTGTCTTCCAAGCAATATAGAGGGGTTGGCAGAAAGTCGCACGGATGGACGGGAAAACTACGTCGCTGAGGATCGTCCTGACAGTCACCGTCAGCGTGTTTTTGAGTCTCAGAGTATTCGAGGTAAAACATCCGAATCACGTAGACCACTTCGCTCATAGACAAGTCTTGAGGGGGTGATCTCTTGAGCTTAAGCATTGCGAGAATCTAGCCCTTTTCGAATTATTCGCAAACCTCCGCTATTTATGTACACCTCGAGTGGGCCAGAACTCGGTCGTATTGGCCCAATCTACGATTCTCAAAGGGCCCAGATTATTAGCAATCACTACTAGTTCGAGGAGCAATCTCGATATGAGAATCCGAGGGCATCGCAGATACGCAGAGTGAATAGTATCTAACAAAGATTTAACCGATACCGCGGACTCCACGTGATGTGCCATTTCCCCGCGCTAAATCATCCCGTCAACTCTACGACGAAGTCAAATCGTATGACCGAGTGATTACCCCAGACGGACCGCTCGCGAGTGCCCTCAACCGCCAGCTTGATCGGTCACACCTCGGTCCGTTTGCTATACCCCCACGTCGCCTTGCGGTCGGTCGCCGGCAAGAATCTGAGGACCGCCTCGCGTTTCTCGGCATGATCGCAAATGAAGATATTTCGTGGAAACGGTGCGCCTACGCAGTCGGGAATATCCTCCAGTGTTGGGAACACCAAGGATCCCACGAGGCTATCTTCGAGTACGACGCATACATCGACGAGGCTACCGAACGAGCTGTTGAGCGAATCGGTGACCTTGAGACGGCCTCGATGAAGCTCACAACCGACACTATCGATTCAGATCTCGATGTGGTCGTTGTCGAGCCGGAGATGCTTACAAAACTCGAACGAGCGTATCTGCCTACTGAGTACGATACGGTCAGTCTCTTTGCCGACACAGAGTTTGAGCTGCCCCCGTTTCGGATCCATGATTCACCGACAGCGATCATCGAAACGGTGGTGAATGCGGTCACCGAAACAAACGCCGAAAACGTCGGGATCGTCCTCGATCAGGAAAGTGAGTACTCGCCGCTTATTGAGTCCGCACTCGAGGCAGCCGACATCCCGTTTTTCGGCGGACCGGGCTTTACTGATCGCAGCGAACACCGCTTGTTTCTTCATTTCCTCCGGACTGCCCACCGTGGAACTGACACTCGGATCAGCGAGATTCGGTCGCTGCTGACAGCTTTTGACTGTGATGTGGCCGACCGTGAGGCAGACAAGCGGCTCCACGAACTCGATGATGAACAATTGTCGTGGCTGATCGACTTCTGTCACGAGATCCAGGAGTACACGTTTTCGGACGCGCTCTCGGTGTTCGAACACCGCACCGACGACGTGCTTGATGCCTTTCGAACGGAGCTTGATGAGCTTGGTATCGCCGACGAGACTGTCACGGAAGCGCGCCTCGACGAACTGTCGTTCTATCTACAGACGTATGAGGTCCCTGTTGACCGGGATAACGAAGGCGTCCTGCTCGCCGACGCAAAGTCAGCATCATACGTCGGTCGTGAGGTTGTCTTCTATCTTGGCCTCGATGACCGGTGGACGCATTCGGCACCGCGTCGTCCGTGGGTTGATCAGGATGCTCAGTTCACGCGGAATCTCAAGAGCTTCCAGTTGCTGTTACAGAGTGGGAGTCAACAACACTATCTCGTTCAGGATGCGACCGGCGGATCACCCGTCACCCCATGTCTGTACTTCGAAGAGCTCCTCGAGCAAGAGTATGATCGCTTCTCAGAGCTGCCGTCTACCACCCATCAACTCCGATCTGAATCACACGATGGGGCTGTATTCAACACAGAGGCAGTTGACGTGTCTTCTGAACCAGTAGAGACGATTAGTAAGTCGAGTCTCAACACCTACGTGAACTCACCCCGAGACTACTACTTCAGCCGGATCGTCGACGGCCCAGAGAAAGACTATCTCACTGAGGGTACCCTACTCCATGACTTTGCGGAGTTCTACGTTACCCATCCAGCGGTCGTCGACGACGCGGCGCTGACAGACGTCGTTGATCTCATGCTTGATGAAGTCCGTCCCCTGATCCGCTCTGTTGATGAACAGACTCGCCGGACGGAGTACCGTCTAAGCCTCGAAACAATCGTCTCGTACCTTGATGACAACCCTCCGACAGACGGAGCGTTCCTTACGCCCTCCAGCAGTACTGAGAACGCTATTGCCGACTACTTCGGGTATGATATCGAGTCGTCGGTAACTGAACGCCGGTTTGTTGATGAGGATCGTGGTATCAACGGAATGATCGACCTTGTCCAGTCGCAAACCGAGCTGCTGGATTACAAAAGCGGGAGCGAGAACGACGCCAATTCGATCGTCCAAGACGCCGCGATCGACGAACTCTCCAACGAACCTGACTTTCAGGCGTTGCTATATCTCACTTACTGGAGCTCACAAACGCCCGCTCAACAGCTTTCGTTCACGTTCTTCTACGTTACTGAACTCGTCGACGACGCCATCGCCGGTGACGTCGATATCGACGACGTGCTGACGACGGTGACGTATTACCCCGGATCTCTCACAGATCACGTCCGAACAGAGGAGTTCTTCGAGTACCTTTGTGAGGAGGGGGCTAACGACTGCCAGAAGACCCTCTCGAAGATCGATTATCAGACGTACGCTGCTCTCTTCGATGCCGCACCACTCGTCGAGACAACTGACAGCGACGAACTCATCGAGTCAGAGTTTGGCCGGACGATGATCGAACGACTTGAGGCGGAGATTAGTGACTTCGTCTATGTAACGACGGGAAGCAAACAGGTCATGCGGGAAATCGCCCGGAAACAGAAGGGTGCGTTTTTTGAACCTGACCTAGATGCGTTTGAGTCGTTTGTTGAAGAGCGGCTAACAGAGCTCAACCGACGTCGCACCGGCGACGAACCGTTTCCCATCGAGGGACTTGCCGGCGAGCCGAATTACCGGCGGGTAGACAATCGGGATTTGCTCTTGGAGGGTGAACAATGAGCAACCTCGAACCGAATCCGGCACAGCGCGAACTCATCAACGCAATCGAGGGGCTGTACCTCGTCGATGCGGGCGCTGGCACTGGGAAGACCTTCACCGTCACCCGCCGATACGCGCATATCGTCGAACAGGATGGGGTAGCTCCGTCCGACGTCCTGTTGGTCACGTTCACGAACAACGCTGCCGAGGAGATGCGCGACCGGATTGTGCAGAACAGCGAGTACGGTATGCGGGAGCTCTCGAACGCCCCAATTCAGACGTTCCACTCGTTAGCACACGATATCCTTGACGAACACGGCCATGATGCTCCGACATATCTCGGCGTGGAGGAGACGATCACCGGATCGACGCGGATCATCGAAGACGACATCATCGAAGAGGCGCTGTTTCGAGAGTTCATCGGCCAGTTCATCGACTCGCACCCTGAGTACAACGAGTTCTTCACAGCGATTTCGGAGACGACAGAGCTGCTCGATCTCATCAAAGAGCTGTCTGCGAAGGGTGTCTTTCCCACCGCAAACGGCTGGTACCGCGACGGTGAGTCACACCTCGACGGTGACGTTGCGGCGTTCGAGACGTTGTTCGCCGATATAAACGAACCTCGAAACGGTGGCAGCAAGCAGTCTAAGCTCCGCAAGAAGCTCAACGACTACGGGGATGAGAAAACCTACCTCCCAGACGCCCCTGAAAAGTGGGAGCTTCGGGGGGACGGCAAGCAGATCCCAGCGGATGTCGCAGAACGCGTCTTTGAGGACGATCGAACGGCACTCAAGCAGTTCGTCCATGACGTGTATCACGCCTATCTTGAGTTTGCGCTTCGACGGAATTACCTGAACTTCGGGTTCCTTCAGCTGTTCGCGTTCGTCCTGCTGTGTGAAGACCACGACCTCCGAGAACGGCTAGGATACGAGTACGTGATGGTCGATGAGTTTCAGGACTCGAGTGAAATCCAGTTCAAGCTGATGCTTCTTCTAGCCGGCACAGATAACATCTGTGTGGTCGGTGACTGGAAACAGAGTATCTACAGCTTCCAATACGCCGATGTCGACAACATCCGTGAGTTCGATGATCGACTCCACCGATTTGTCGATGAACTCAACCGAGACGCAGAGCGAATCGCGTTCTCGCCGACGAAGGCTGCCGGCAAACGGTTGACGCGAAACTATCGGTCGACACAGTCTATCTTGGAGTTCTCCACACATGCGCTGACGGCGCGCGCGACGAAAAGCGAGTCGCTAGATACTGAAGCAATTTCTGAGACAGTCACACCGTTGGAGGCTGATACGGACCGTGATGATAGTCGTATCGAGGCGCTCACGAGCGAAGACGAACACGAGGCGATCCTCGCGAAAATCGACGACATCGTCGATAATGACGACTACGCCGTTGAGGGTGACGACGGCGAGTACCACGCGCCAAAATACGGCGATATCGCCGTATTGACCCGAACTCGCGATTTCGGTCGGGACCTACTCGACACGGCGAACGCGTACGACCTCCCGATGGCGTATGAAGGTGGCATTGAGGTGTTCCGAACGGACGCCGCAAAGCTACTGTTAGCGTGGCTTCGGATCCTCGAACGTGACGCCGATCGCGGCTGGGCGCTCGTCTTAGAGGAGGCTGGGTACACGATCGACGAGGTGAAGGCGATCATCGATCGCGACGCGTACCCTGACGCGATGATTACCTTCCGCGAAGACCTCCAAGAGATGGAGACATTCGGCGGTGTCGCCCGTCGCGTGTTCGATCGATACGACCGGAGCGGCCCAACTGCGGACGTCGTTCTCGACACTATTCAGTCAGTCTATGGGACGACAACGTTCACCCGTGGAGAATTGATTCAGTTCATCGAAGCAGCGATCGAAGATGGCAGTACCCACGAGGTAGACGCTGGTGCGGGGACAAATGCGGTGACTGTTCAGACAATCCATGCGACGAAAGGACTCGAATACCCGATCGTCATCCTCGCGAATATGAACACGAACAAGTTCCCATCGACGGGCGGTAGTGGGAGCGATATTGCGTACACCGATCCGATCGGACTCCGACAGCGAAAGGTGTACTCTGAAGAGGCTCACGATGTTCCACACGTCTACGACAACTGGCAGACAGACGTTCTCAACAAGTGTCTCCCTCCGAACTATGATGAGGAACGCCGACTCCTCTACGTCGCTATTACGCGCGCTGAGAGCCACGTCATTTTGACCGGCGGTGAGGATCCGAATGTGTTCCTCGATGACCTTCCAGTTGACATCGAACCAGTTGATCCAGATCTGTCGACCTTCGACCCGATAGAGGACGAGCATTCACCGTTTACGGTTGATATTCCGGATCCAGATGGGCCGGCACGCTACTCTCCTCATACGTTCATTGACGACGCGGTATTCGAAGGGAACACCGGTGGTCGTGGAATGGAGTTTGGGTCGGAAGTCCACGAATTCGCGGAACAGTATGTTCTCGATAAGGCTGTCGACACCGAGGGCAACCCTGACAAAGAGAATGTGAAGGAATTCTTGGATTCACTTGATGGCGAGAGGAAAGCTGAGATCGACGCGTTTCTTCCGCTGACCGTCGATGACAAGGAGGTGACGATCGGTGGGATCATCGATTTACTCCATATTACGTCTGACCAGATCGATATCATCGACTACAAAACTGACCTCACGACCCACGCCGAAGACGAGTACGAGAAACAGCTCAGTATTTACTACCACGTCGTTGCCGACCAATATCCAGATCGAGAAGTCACTGCCTCAATCTTCTACACCAATGATGGTAACCAGCGCAGGATCACCCATCTCAGCAAATCCGAACTCAAAGACCTGATCCGAACTCACCGTACCTGAAACCATCACGACAATGGGATCGTTGACAGGAGTACGTATCCTGAGTCTTTGAGACCGTTTGGGCCTGTCTGAGCGTCTCGTATCCCCGGTAGTGAGGGGTCACTCCTCCTGATAGTCGTGAATCTCAACGGTGCTAGGACTGTTGGCGTTCTTCCAGCGAACCGACTGCTTCCGGTTCAATCCACAGTGATGGAGAACTCGGTTCCCGAGTGAATTCAATTTT